>NZ_JBWBYV010000056.1:0-68413 GCF_056174685.1 Janthinobacterium sp. BHSEK | reverse complement strand
CTCTATCGAAAACAGCGGAGGAAACCTGCATAGCCTCCAATGCGATACATGTGTCGGATATTCAGTACACGGCTGCACTAAAAATAATTCATCCGGCGCAAACCAACATACCGATCCACACTGGCAACCAATTTGCAGTGTGCGAAGAGGAAAGATTGACACGAAGGGCAAGACGGGCGTGGAAATGGAAGCGCACACGTCCGTGCAGATCGGCTTGTTGACGATCTATGACATGTGTAAGGCCGTCGACCGGGGCATGGTCATGACCAACGTGCGCGTGCTGGAGAAGCATGGGGGCAAGTCGGGTGATTGGCACGCCGAGGTGTCATTATGCTGCCTGGCGCGCCAGCTGGCCCCGGACGCGGCGCAAGTCGCACAGCAGCCAGATGGCACTGGCCAGGCACAGCCCGATGATGGCCATGGACAGGGGCAAGTGGAACTGTTCCTGCCCTGCCAGCGCAAAGCCGGCATGGATCAGGCACGTTCCCACGCCCAGCGCGGCGCAGACACAAGCATACAGGGGCGCTCGCGGGGTGGCCAACAGCACGTGCCGGTAACCGGCCAGCACCACGGCGATCGCCGCCAGATTGAATATCAGGAAACCCTGTATGCCGCCTGGCACATGAAACATCTCCCACTCTTTCCAGTAGGCGGCGTCGATTTGATGCAGGATCAGGCACAACATGGTCCAAAAATAGCTGCGTGGCATAAAATTTACATTCGTCAGTATTGACGCAATTGTAAAGCCTGCAACGCGCAGCGGGACCTGTCCATGGCACTTTTCGATATCAATATGAAATTCATTGATATAAATGCTTTTTCATCAAGAAATCATGCATACTGCGAGTCGACCATATCCACATGAGCATCGCATGACAAGCAACAAGCCCGCCGCGGAAAGCAAGCTCCAGGACTTCGAATTCGAAGCCATGAATCTGCAGGTGGGAGGACGCATTCAGTTCATCACGCACCGCACCATCAAACCCATCCAGCATTTCTCGACCGTGATCGGTTATGTGAAAGACGAGTACCTGATCGTCAAGATTCCCATGGAAAATGGCGTCTCCATCGTGCTCAACGAGGGCGACAAGCTGACCATCCGTGTGTTTTCCGGCATCACCGTCTGTTCGTTTGCGTGCAGCGTGCTGCGCATCTTCGGCCGCCCGCTCCATTACGTGCACCTGAGCTTTCCCGACGCCATCCAGGGCACCAGCCTGCGCACGGCCATGCGCGTGAAAGTGGAGATCCCGGCGCAGCTGAGCTACCGCGACGTGGCGGCCGTGCCCGTGTTCATCGTCAACCTCAGCGTGTCGGGCGCGCTGATCGAGGCGCCCGGCATGCTCACGCCCGATGACGACGGCGTGGCGCTCAGCTTTACCCTGCTGGTGCAGCCGAACAAGCATCAGATGCGCGTCAACACGCGCGCCCGCATCCAGAACGTCAGCGTGGGCAAGCCGTCGAATGGCCATGCCGCCGACGCAGCCGAAATCTATACATATGGCGTGCAATTCATCGACCTGGAACCGACCCACTACACCCTGTTGCAAAACCTTACCTATGAAGCGCTGATCGCGGACCGGCAAAAAATCGTCTGATACCCGGCTGGCCAGCGCCGCTTACAGGGTCGGGGTCACGTCGGGAATGTTGTTTTTGATAATCGCTTCCTTCGCCGCCAGATTCGTTACGGTGGTGCTGTTAAACCAGCTCAGGCTACTGGTACCCGGCTTCATGGTCATCGTCACGCTTTGCCCACCGATCCCCGTGCCCAGGTCGGCAGCGAGGGTCAGCACGATATTCCCCTTGTCCACAGTGGCGCTCGCCACTTCGCGCGTGGCACTGAACACGGGAATGGAACTTGGTACGCTCTCGGTGGGCGTGCTGCAGGCGGCCGCCTCGCCCCCATTTTCCTGCACGCACAGGGCCACGGCCGTTTTCAACGGTGCGGCGGCGGCCAGCACGTTGCTGACCTTGGCCCGCATCGTATAGTCGCCGTACTGGGGAATGGCCACGGCCGCCAGGATGCCGGCGATGGCCACCACGATCATCAGTTCTATCAGGGTAAATCCGCTTTGCGCGCGCATCGCATCCTCCCGGAGTGCAGTTGGTCACGCCCTTCACAGTGCAAGCGCCATGCCAGCGGCGCGCCCGGGCAGCGGCGGTACACATGGAAAGAAAAGCGACACATTTGGGCGCTATCGGACCAGCGCCGTCCGCTCAGGCCGGAAAACGGCCTGTCTTGCAGACAAAAAAAAGGAGCCGAAGCTCCTTTTTTGTACTGCGGTCAGCGGGCTGAAATTACAGCATGGCTTTCAGCAGACGCGCCATTTCCGACGGGTTCTTGGTCACGGTGATGCCGCAAGCTTCCATGATTTCCAGCTTGGCTTGTGCCGTATCGGCGCCGCCCGAGATCAGCGCGCCGGCGTGGCCCATGCGCTTGCCTGGAGGAGCCGTCACGCCAGCGATGAAGCCGACGACCGGTTTTTTCATGTTGTCTTTGATCCAATAAGCCGCGTTGGCTTCGTCTGGACCGCCGATTTCGCCGATCATGATGACCGCGTCGGTATCTGGATCGTCATTGAACATCTTCATGATGTCGATGTGCTTCAGACCGTTGATCGGGTCGCCGCCGATGCCGACTGCCGACGATTGGCCCAGACCCAGTGCCGTCAGTTGACCCACTGCTTCATAGGTCAGGGTGCCCGAACGCGATACGACGCCGATACGGCCCTTCTTGTGGATGTGACCTGGCATGATGCCGATCTTGATTTCGTCTGGCGTGATCAGGCCTGGGCAGTTAGGGCCCAGCAGCAAGGTCTTGCTGCCAGCTTTCGCCATGCGGTCCTTCAGGGCCATCATGTCGCGGACAGGAATGCCTTCGGTGATGCAAATGGCCAGATCCATTTCAGCTTCGACAGCTTCCCAGATCGCCGCTGCCGCGCCTGCTGGCGGCACGTAGATCACGGAAACGTTGGCGCCGGTTTCTTTTTTCGCTTCGGTAACGTTAGCGAAAATAGGAATGCCTTCGAAATCTTCGCCGGCTTTCTTCGGGTTCACGCCTGCCACGAAGGCAGCTTTGCCGTTCGCGTAGTCGCGGCAACCGCGGGTATGGAACTGGCCGGTCTTGCCGGTGATCCCTTGGGTAACGACTTTGGTATCTTTATTGATCAGAATGGACATGTTGATTCCTTAATTAAGCTTGACCGGCAGCAGCGGCAACGACGCTCTTGGCTGCATCTTCCATGGTGTCGGCTGCGATGATAGGCAGACCGGAATCGGCCAGCATCTTTTTGCCCAGGTCTTCGTTGGTGCCCTTCATGCGCACGACCAGCGGTACGTTCAGCGAGACGGCTTTCACTGCGGCGATGACGCCTTCAGCGATCACGTCGCAACGCATGATGCCGCCGAAAATGTTCACCAGGATGGCTTTCAGGCCTGGGTTTTTCAGCATGATCTTGAACGCTTCGGTCACTTTTTCTGCCGTGGCGCCGCCGCCGACGTCCAGGAAGTTGGCTGGCTCGCCGCCGAACAGCTTGATGGTGTCCATGGTGGCCATGGCCAGGCCGGCGCCGTTCACCAGGCAACCGATGTTGCCGTCGAGCGAGATGTAAGCCAGGTCGAATTTCGACGCTTCGATTTCAGCTGGATCTTCTTCATCCAGATCGCGCAGGGCGACGATTTCCGGATGACGGAACAGGGCGTTCGGGTCGAAGTTGAACTTGGCGTCCAGGGCGATGACCTTGCCGCTGCCGGTGACGATCAGCGGGTTGATCTCGGCCAGCGAGCAATCGGTTTCCCAGTAGGCTTTGTACAAGCCTTGCAGGTTGACGCGGGCGTCGGCGATGGAACCGGCAGGCACGCCGATCTTGGCGGCGATGTCGTCTGCCTGGGCATCGGTCAGGCCTGTGCCCGGATCGATGGTGACGTGATGGATCTTCTCAGGGTGGCTCTCGGCCACTTCTTCGATGTCCATGCCGCCTTCGGACGATGCCATCAGGACGATTTTCTGGGTAACGCGGTCGGTGACCAGCGAAACGTACAGTTCCTGTTTGATGTCGGCGCCTTCTTCCACCAGCAGGCGGTTGACTTTCTGGCCTTCGGCGCTGGTCTGATGCGTGATCAGCTGCATGCCCATGATCTGGTCAGCGTATTCCTTGACCTGTTCCATCGATTTTGCCACTTTCACGCCGCCGCCCTTGCCGCGGCCACCTGCGTGGATCTGCGCCTTGACAACCCACACTGGGCCGCCCAGGGTTTCCGCAGCCTTGACGGCTTCTTCGACGGACATGCACGGAATACCGCGTGGTACCGTCACTCCGTGCTGCCGGAGGATTTCTTTGGCTTGATACTCATGGATTTTCATGCTGGCTTCCCTTCTGATACTGATTTGTAAAAATACGGTTAGTGGTGCAAAAAAAACAGGAAAAACAGAGCGCCGGGATCACACCTTGGCTACCCAGCGCGGGTAATACTGTGCAACCGCCCCGCCATCGGTGCGCAGGGCGTGGCATTTGTCGAGTTGGAACGGCTTTTCATGCGACAAGTCAGCATTCGCACCGTCACGGGTCGACCAGACATCGCCGGCAAATGCCTGAACCGTCGCAGTCGGCAAGACTTGCGCCAATTCGGTCAAATGGGTACAGCCAGCGATTCCCGCCAGGCGCTGTTTCAAGTCGCGGCGGAAATTCTTCAATAGGTTCAAACCGATCAGCGCCCTGTAAGCGGGGCCGATGGTATCGCAAAAACCGGGATAGGGCACGGCATCGGAGGCGGCTTCGGCCTCGACAATGGTCAGTTCGCGATCGACGGTAATGCGTAAATGGAGGTCATGCAGAGGGGCGCCGGCGGGACGGGGGCCGGAGGCCAGGGTCGCGTCATAGCTTTTGATATCGGTGATATGGGCGTCAATATCCCACAGGCCGTCGTCGCGCATATACGCTTGGACGTCGATAACGCGGGAGTGCCGTAGGGCGCGCCGGGATACGGGAGTTGACAGGGGCATAAGACCGATGCCGCTTGCGCGGCCATAATTTAGTAAGCAGCCATGTGCCTAAAGCACTCTGTTCGCAGCTTCTACGAACAGCAACCGCACCTGCGGCGCCGCAAAAACCCTAAAAGTGTAGCACAGTAGGCGCCGGTTGCGCCGCAACATAATTTTTCATTGCTTTGATAAAAACATTTCAAAGTATAAAGAACTCACATGGAAATTGAGCCTGTTATCACGGACGGTGATGATAGATATGACCGATGGGCGCCGCGAAACACCTGACCGAATGGCTGCGCCGGCGCAGCCCACGGCGGCACGGTCAGGCCCGGCCCCACGCAGCGCAACAATATGCCATCCGATCGACAGGCTGGCAGCGAGGAAAGTGAACTTACCAGTAAAACATTGATCTGGAGCAAGGCTGCCTGGCAGGCAAGGGACAGGGCAGCGACGAACTGTTGCAGAAGGAACACAGCAGGGCCGGCGGGACGGCCAGCGGCGCGCGCCTAGTCGTCTTCCGGCTCCAGCCCCTTCAAGGCCGCCTGCACGGCACGCTGGGAAAAGCCGCGCTGCATCAGGAAGCGCATCTGCTTGTTGCGCTGTTCCGCATCCTGCGCCACCTGGCCAAACTTGCGGCGCCACACCTCGCAGGCGCGCGCCACTTCCCCTTCGGCCAGGCCCGCCTTGAGTTCCTGCAGCGCCTCGCCGCCTATGCCGTGGCTTTGCAGTTCCGCCATGATGCGGCTGTTGCCGAAGCGGGCCGAGCGGCGGTGGATCAGCGACTCGGAAAAGCGCTCCTGCGACAGCCAGTTGGCTTGCTCCAGGCTGTCGAGCAAGGCTTCCACGTCGTCGCCCTCCTGCGCATGGCGCTGCAGCTTGCGCCGCAATTCCATGCGGCTGTGTTCGCGCATCGACAAAAAGCGTAGCGCCCTGCCCTTCAGGCTTAGTTGTACTGCGGCCATACACCCACCTTGTCTTTCATTCCACGATCACATCACCCAAACACAATCGCCGCCCGGCGCAACAGCGCGGGACGGCGATCATGGTCACACCTTGCAGCAAGCCATGCGTAGGTCGGATTAGGCCCCTTGGGCCGTAATCCGACAACATCGTTGACGTCTGTGGTGTTGTCGGATTACGCGCGGCTTTGCCGCGCTAATCCGACCTACTCTGCCTTGGCTTCCGCAGCCTTGGCAGCCTTGTCGGCGGCTTTATCCGCTTTTTCCGGTTTTTCAGCGGCCAGCGGCGGCAGTTCGCGCACGCCCAGCGAAGCGCGGACCTTGTTTTCGATTTCGCGGGCCAGCGCCGGACGCTCTTGCAGGAAGGCGCGGGCGTTGTCCTTGCCCTGGCCGATGCGTTCGCCGTTGTAGCTGTACCACGAACCGGATTTTTCCACGATCTTGGCATCCGAGCCCAGGTCCAGGATTTCGCCTTCGCGCGAGGTGCCGGCGCCGTACAGGATGTCGAAGTGCGCTTCCTTGAACGGCGGCGCGATCTTGTTCTTGACGACCTTGACCTTGGTTTCGTTGCCGATCACTTCATCACCGGACTTGATCGAGCCCGTGCGGCGGATGTCCAGGCGCACGGAGGCGTAGAATTTCAGCGCATTGCCGCCCGTGGTCGTTTCAGGGCTGCCGAACATCACGCCGATCTTCATGCGGATCTGGTTGATGAAGATGACCAGGGTATTCGTGCGGTTGATGGAGCCGGTCAGCTTGCGCAGGGCTTGCGACATCAGACGCGCTTGCAAACCTGGCAGCGAATCGCCCATGTCGCCTTCGATCTCGGCGCGTGGCGTCAGCGCGGCCACGGAGTCGATGACGACGAGGTCGACGCTGCCCGAACGCACGAGGGCGTCGCAGATTTCCAGCGCCTGCTCGCCCGTGTCCGGTTGCGAGATCAGCAATTCATGCAGGTTCACGCCCAGCTTTTGCGCGTAACCGACGTCGAGCGCGTGCTCGGCATCGATAAAGGCGCAGGTGCCGCCCAGTTTTTGCATTTCGGCGATGGTTTGCAGGGTCAGCGTGGTTTTACCCGACGATTCCGGACCGTAGATTTCCACCACGCGGCCGCGCGGCAAGCCGCCTACGCCCAGCGCGATATCGAGGCCGAGCGAACCGGTCGACACGACTTGCACTTCTTCGATCGGTGCGCTGGCATCCATGCGCATGACCGAACCTTTGCCAAACTGCTTCTCGATCTGCGCCAGTGCGGCGGCGAGCGCCTTGGCTTTTTCCGATGCGGGTACTACAGCTTTTTTATCGTCCATATGTTCTTTCAGCCGTTCTACAGGTGCGGATTCACATGAATCCGGCAACCTGCGATAGCGCCAGTGGGTTAAATTCTTTACACAGACAGTACTGTATAAAAAAACAGTGATCAATGCAAGCGGAACGTGGATTTGTTTTGAAACAGATCAATACAAGCCTGGTTTCTCACAAAAACTCGCCACCTTGCGGGAAATGAAACACAATACAAGCTTCTACCGCCGCAAGCATAGGAAGTGCACCATGCGTATTTTACTTGCCGAAGATGACAGCGTGCTGGCCGATGGCCTGACCCGCTCGCTGCGCCAGTCCGGTTATGCGATCGACTACGTCAAGACCGGGCAGGAGGCCGATACGGCCCTGTCCACCCAGGAATTCGACCTGCTGATCCTCGACCTCGGCCTGCCGAAGATGTCCGGCCTGGAAGTGCTGCGCCGCCTGCGCGCGCGCGCCTCGCTGTTGCCCGTGCTGATCCTGACGGCCGCCGATTCCATCGAACAGCGCGTGAATGGCCTCGACCTCGGTGCCGACGATTATATGGCCAAGCCGTTCGCCCTGTCGGAACTGGAGGCAAGAGTGCGCGCCCTGACGCGCCGCGGCGCCGGCGGCGGCGCCACCATCATCAAGCACGGCCCCCTCAGCTATGACCAGGTGGGACGCAGCGCCTATATCAACGACCAGATGCTCGACCTGTCGGCGCGCGAACTGGGCTTGCTGGAAATCCTGCTGGGCCGCACCGGCCGCCTCGTCTCGAAAGAACAGCTGGTCGACCACCTGTGCGAATGGGGCGAGGAAGTGTCGAACAATGCCATCGAAGTATATGTGCACCGCCTGCGCAAGAAGATCGAGGTGGGCGGCGTGCGCATCGCCACCGTGCGCGGCCTCGGCTACTGCCTGGAGAAATATTCGGAAGCGGCGCGCCTGCAAGCCGAAGCGGGCGAGGCGGCAAGCCCGGCCAGCGGGCCCGCCAGCAAGTGAAGGCGCGCGAGGCGCCAGCGGACGAGGCGGACGACGACGACTGGTTCGAGCCGCCCACCACGGAGCAGGACGACACCATCGAGCACTCGCTGTTCGGCGAAATCCTCGACTGGATGCTGGCGCCCCTGCTGCTGCTGTGGCCGATGAGCATCGCCATCACCTATCTGGTGGCCAAGGGCATCGCCAATCAGCCGTTCGACCATGCGCTGGAAGACAGCGTGACCGTGCTGACGCAACAGGTCAAGCAGGCCGACGGCGCGCTGCTGCGCCGCGTGCCGGACAAGAACAGCAATAACAAGGGCCGCGACTTCCTGCGCGGCGACGACGTCGACACCCTGTATTACCTGGTGGTGGGTCCGCGCGGCGAATACCTCGACGGCGACCGCGACTTGCCGCCGCCGCAAGACCCCGACAAATACCGCAGCGGCATGGTGCTGTTTCGCAACGACACCATCCACGGCACGCCCGTGCGCGTGGCGTTCAGCTATCTCGATATTCCTGCCGGCAGCGATGACGAACCGCACCGCGCGCTGGTGCAAGTGGCCGAGACGCTGGAAAAGCGCGCCCAGCTGGCCAATGAAATCATCAAGGGCGTGATTTTGCCGCAGTTCATCATCCTGCCCGTGATCCTGGCCCTCGTCTGGTTTGCCCTGGCGCGCGGCCTGTCGCCGCTGGCGCAATTGCAGGAACGCATACGCGCCCGGCCGCCCGACGATTTATCTCCCATCGAATCGGGGCAGGTGCCCGAAGAAATCACGCCGCTGGTCGGTTCGCTCAACGAAATGCTGGCGCGCCTGTCGCTGTCGATCGACATGCAGAAACGCTTCATCGCCGATGCGGCGCACCAGATGAAGACGCCGCTGGCCGGCATGCGCATGCAATCGGAGCTGGCCCTGCGCCAGACCGACCACGACGAGATCCACCGCTCGCTGCTGCAGCTGGCGAAAAGCTCGGAAGCGGCTACGCGCCTGGTCAACCAGCTGCTGGCCCTGGCACGCGCGGAAAACCAGCCGCAGGCGGGCACGGCGTTCGAGCCGATCGAGCTGAGCGAGCTGGCGCGCGGCGTGGTGCAGGACTGGGTGCAAGCCTCGTTTGCCCAGCATATCGACCTGGGCTTCGAACAGCCCGCGTATTCGATCATGATTTCCGGCAATGCCATGATGCTGCGCGAGCTGCTGAGCAATCTGATCGACAATGCCCTGCGCTACACGCCGCTTGGGGGCAGCGTGACGGTGCGCGTGCGCAGCACCCTGGAACTGGCCATCCTGGAAGTGGAAGATACGGGGCCCGGCATTGCGCCGGCCGAACGGGCCCACGTGTTCGAGCGCTTTTACCGCATTCTCGGCAGCAATGTCGACGGTAGCGGCCTGGGCCTGGCCATCGTGCGCGAGATTGCCCAGCAGCATGGCGCCGAAGTCGATATTTTTAACAATCCGCGCGCCACGTCGCCCAAGTTGCCAGGCACGCTGCTACGCCTGAGCATCGCCCTGCTGTTGCCGGAAGCGCCAGAAGAGGATGACATCGTGTATGGATAAGCCCAGCCTTCCCGCGGCGCCGCTGCAGCCGGCGCGCACGCCCGGCCCCGAACTGCAGGCGCGCCGCGATGTGCACTGGCGCAAGACGCGGCGCCTGACGGCCATCCTGCTGCTGGTCTGGCTGCTGACGGGCTTCCTGACCGTGTTCTATGCGCGCGAGCTGCTGCACCTGAACCTGTTCGGCTGGCCCCTGCCCTTCTATATGGCGGCCCAGGGCGCCTCGCTCGTCTACCTGGCCATCATCGCCTTGTATGCCTGGCGCATGCGGCGCCTCGACCGGGCTTTTCATGCCGAGGAACAAGCATGAGCGGCCAGCGCACCTTCTTTGCCCGGCTGTGCCGCTACTACCTGCTGTTTACCGCCGGCTTCGCCGCCTTCCTGCTGGCCCTGTCGGTGCTGGAACAGGAAGGCATGCCGCGCGCGTGGATCGGCTACCTGTTCATGCTCGTCACCATCACCCTGTACGCCACCATCGGCGTCATCAGCCGCACCTCGAACGTCACCGAATACTATGTGGCGGGGCGCAGGGTGCCGGCCATGTTCAACGGCATGGCCACGGCCGCCGACTGGATTTCGGCCGCCAGCTTCATCAGCCTGGCCGGCGGCCTGTACCTGAACGGCTTCGACGGCCTGGCCTTCATCATGGGCTGGACGGGCGGCTATTGCCTGGTGGCGCTGCTGATCGCCCCCTACCTGCGCAAGTTCAGCCAGTACACGATTCCCGATTTCCTCGCCGCCCGCTACGGCAGCGGCACCGACAAGCGGGGCGCCAGCGTGCGCGTGGTGGCCGTGGCCGCCACCATCATCGTGTCGTTTACCTATGTCGTGGCGCAGATCTACGCCGTCGGCCTGATCGCCTCGCGCTTCACGGGCGTGGATTTTTCCGTCGGCATCTTCCTGGGCCTGGCCAGCATCCTCGTCTGCTCCTTTCTTGGCGGCATGCGCGCCATCACCTGGACGCAGGTGGCGCAATACATCATCATCCTCGTCGCCTTTCTGATTCCCGCCATGTGGCTGTCGGTCAAGCATGCAGACAATCCCGTGCCGCAGATCGCCTATGGCAAGGTGCTGCCGCAACTGAGCGCGCGCGAACACGTGCTGGAAACGGACCCGAAAGAGATCGAGGTGCGCGCCATCTTCCGCCAGCGCGCGCACAGCTACCAGGCGCGCATCGACGGCTTGCCCGGTTCCTGGGAGCAAGGCCGCCTGGCGGCCCAGCGCCAGCTCGACAGTTTGCGCCAGCGCAATACCTCGCTGTTCGACATCCGCAACGCGGAGCGCTACCTGATCGCCTATCCCAAAAGCCCCGACGAGGCACGCGTGCTGTGGCAGGCCGCGCAGGCGCAGAATCAGAAACGCGCCGAACCGATCATTCCGCACGCGCAGCCGTTTCCCGCCGCCGACCGGGAACAGTCCGACATCAAGCGCAACAATTTCCTGGCCCTCGTATTTTGCATGATGCTGGGCACGGCCGCCCTGCCCCACATCCTCATGCGATCGTACACCACGCCGTCCGTGCACGAAACGCGCGTGTCCGTGTTCTGGACCCTGTTCTTCATCCTGTTGATCTACCTCACGATTCCCGCGCTGGCCGTGCTGGTCAAGTACGACATCTACTCGGCACTGGTCGGCACGCAATACGCGAACCTGCCCACCTGGGTGTCGTACTGGGCCAACGTGGACAAGCTCAGTCCCCTGATCAGCATCGTCGACGTCAACCGCGACGGCATCGTGCAACTGGCGGAAATTTCCATCGACGCCGACGTGCTGGTGCTGGCCACGCCCGAGATTGCCGGCCTGCCCTACGTGATTTCCGGCCTGGTGGCGGCCGGCGGCCTGGCCGCCGCCCTGTCGACGGCCGACGGTTTGCTGCTGGCCATCTCGAACGCCCTGTCGCACGACGTCTATTACAAGGTGGTCGATCCCAGCGCCTCGACGCAAAAGCGCGTGACGATTTCCAAACTGCTGCTGCTGGCCGTGGCCTTCATCGCCGCCTATGCGGCCTCGCAAAAGCCGGCCGACATTTTGTCGCTGGTGGGCGTGGCCTTCTCCCTGGCCGCCTCGACCCTGTTCCCGCCGCTGGTGCTCGGTGTCTTCTGGCAACGCGCCAATTACCAGGGCGCGCTGGCCGGCATGCTGACGGGCTTTGGCGTCTGCCTGTACTACATGCTGCACACGAGCACCATGCTGGGAGGCAATGCCAGCGGTCAATGGTTCCATATCGCCCCGATTTCCGCCGGCATCTTCGGCGTGCCCGCCGGCCTGGCCGCCGCCATCCTCGTCAGCTGGCTGACGCCGGCGCCGGGACGGCGCAGCCGGGGACTGGTCGAGCATATCCGGGCACCGGAATGAATCTGCAGGCAGGCCCGCCAGATCAATTCCCCTTGCGGCATAGGGAAAAGACAGCGTCCCGCTAAAAAAGGAGTAGGCTGGAGGGCCGTTCCACTACGAGGAGACCTCATGCCGTCTGGAAAAATTCTTGTTGCCCAGGGAGGCGGCCCCACCGCCGTCATCAACCAGTCGCTGGTGGGCGTGGTGCTCGAATCGCGGCGTTTTCAGCACGTCACCCGCGTGTACGGCGCCCTGCACGGCGTGCGTGGCATCATCAATGAAGAGTTCGTCGACCTGACGCAGGAAACCAGCCACAACCTGGAACTGGTGGCCGCCACGCCGTCCTCTGCGCTCGGTTCCACGCGCGACAAGCCCGACATCGCCTACTGCCAGCAAATCTTCGAAGTACTGCGCGCGCACGAAATCGAGCACTTCTTTTACATCGGCGGCAACGACTCGTCCGACACGGTGCGCATCGTCAGCGAGGAAGCGCACAAGGCTGGCTATCCGCTGCGCTGCATCCACATCCCGAAAACCATCGACAACGACCTGGTGGGCAGCGACCACACGCCCGGCTTTCCCTCGGCCGCGCGCTTCGTCGCGCAAGCGTTCGCCGGCGCCAACCTCGACAACGCGGCCTTGCCCGGCGTCTATGTGGGCGTGGTGATGGGCCGCCACGCGGGCTTTTTGACGGCCGCCTCGGCGCTGGGCAAGAAGTTCCCCGACGATGGTCCGCACCTGATCTACGTGCCCGAGCGCGTCTTTGTCTTGGAGCAATTCCTCGCCGACGTGAAGGCCACCTATGCGAAGTACGGCCGCTGCGTGATCGCCGTCTCGGAAGGCATCCACGACGAGTCGGGCGAGCCGATCGCCAGCCTGCTCGCCAAGGAAGTGGAGCGCGATGCGCATGGCAACGTGCAATTGTCCGGCACGGGCGCGCTGGCCGACCTGCTGTGCGACGAAATCAAGGCCAAGCTCGGCATCAAGCGCGTGCGCGGCGATACCTTCGGCTATCTGCAGCGTTCCTTCATCGGCTGCGTCTCCGACGTCGACCAGCGCGAAGCCCGCGAAGTGGGCGAAAAGGCGGTGCAGTTCGCCATGTGGGGCGACCGCGACGGTTCCGTCGCCATCAAGCGCACGGGCTTTTATTCCGTCGACTACGAGTTGCTGCCGCTGACCGAGGTGGCGGGCAAGACGCGCACCATGGAAGACGAGTTCATCAGCGCCAGCGGCACGGACGTGACCGATGCTTTCCGGCTGTATCTGCGCCCGCTGCTGGGCTCGGGCATGCCCGATGCGTTCCGCCTGCGGGCCGCCAAGGTGGCGAAGGTCTTAAAACCCTAGCTGGACTCCGCCAGCAGCAGCGGCCGCAGCTTGACGGCCGCTTCTTTTAACTGCGGCACGTGCTGCATCAGCTGCTCCACGGACTTTCTCGCCACAGGCGCGTGGCAGGCCACGGCGGCCACGATACGCCCGTCGGCCGCGCAGATGGGCACGGCCACGGCCACCATGCCGTGCACGAATTCCTCGTCGTCGATGCCGATGCCCAGGCGGGCGATGCGCACGATCTCGCGCTCGAGCAGCACGGAATCCGTGATGCTTTTCGGTGTGCGCGCCTGCAGGGTCAGCATGGCCAGCAAGGCGCGCCGCTCCAGCAAGGACATATGCGCAAGGAATAATTTGCCACTCGCCGTGCAATGCATGGGCGCGCGCGTGCCCAGCACCAGGTGCAGGCGCAACGGTTCCTGCGTCTCCACCCGGTCCACGTAGACGATTGCATTGCCCTCGGGAATGGCCAGATTGCACGTCTCGCCCGTGGCCGCCACCAGGCTGCCCAGGATGCTGCGGCTCACGCGGATCAGGGCATTGTTGCGCAAGGTCGCCAGCGCCAGGTTCGTGGACGCTGCGCCCGGCACATAGCCGCGCCCCACGGGCGTGCGCAGCACATAGCCGTGTTGCTCCAGCGTATCGAGCAGGCGCATCATGCTGGCCTTGGGCACTTGCATGCGCGCGGCCAGCTGCGACAGGGTCAAGGGCTGGCTGGCGCTGGCCAGGTGCTCGATCAGGCGCAGCACGCGCAAGCCGCGCGCCTCGTCGCCATGGCTGGCCGCCGGGCTGGCAGTTACCGCGCACCCCGCCGGGCTGTCTTCTTCGGCCTCGGCCGGCCGTTTTTGAAACGCATCATGCATGTTCTGTTTCACCTCTCGCGTATGCGGCGGTTTCCGCTTGTCCCGGTGCAGCACGTCTTTTATAAATGGAACCAGACGTTCCAAAAATAATCAATAAAGACCAGTGTATCGCAAAAAACGCCCGCCGAGGTGGTTCGATACCGCAACGCAGGAGACAAGCACCATGTTGCAAACACACTACGATTACATCGTCGTCGGCGCCGGTTCCGCCGGCTGCGTGCTGGCCAACCGCCTGTCGCACGACAGCAACCACCGGGTATTGCTGCTGGAAGCGGGCGGCAAGGACAACAATCCCTGGATACACGTGCCGGTCGGCTATTTCAAGACCATGCACGACCCGAAGCTGGACTGGTGCTACTGCACGGAAGCGGATGCCGGCATCGCCGGACGCCAGTTGCAATGGCCGCGCGGCAAGGTGCTGGGCGGCTCCAGCTCGCTCAACGGCTTGCTGTACGTGCGCGGACAGAAAGAGGATTACGACCGCTGGGCCGAACTGGGCAACGCAGGCTGGAGCTATGCCGAGGTGCTGCCCTATTTCAAGAAATCGGAAGACCAGGAACGCGGCGCCAGCGACTACCACGGCGTGGGCGGCCCGTTGAAGGTGTCGGACCTGCGGCTGCGCCGCCCCATCGCGGAACACTTCATTGCCGGCGCCACGGAAAGCGGCATCCCCTTCAATGCCGATTACAACGGCGCCACGCAGGAAGGCGTCGGCTACTTCCAGCAAACGGCCAGCAAGGGCTTGCGCTGGAGCACGGCCAAGGCCTTTTTGCGCCCCGCCCGCAAGCGCGCCAACCTGCGCGTGGAAGTGCGCGCGCAGATCACGCGCGTGCTGTTCGAAGGAAAGCGCGCCGTCGGCATCGAGTTCCGGCAGGATGGCCAGCTGCGCCAGGCGCGCGCCAGCGGAGAAGTGATTTTATGCGCGGGCGCCATCGGCTCGCCGCAAATCCTGCAATGCTCGGGCGTGGGTCCGCGCGCCTTGCTCGATAAAGTGGGCGTGCCGCTCGTGCACGACTTGCCCGGCGTGGGACAGAACCTGCAAGACCATCTGCAGATCCGCCTCGTCTTCAAGACGCGATTAAAAACCCTGAACGATGAAGTCAACAGCCTGTGGGGCAAGCTGTGGGTGGGCATGCAATACGTGTTTTCCCGCTCCGGCCCTCTCACCCTGGCGGCCAGCCAGGTGACGGTGTTTACCCGATCCTCGCCCGAGGTGGAGCGGCCCGACATCCAGTTCCACATGCAGCCGCTGAGCGCCGACAAGCCGGGCGAAGGCGCGCATCCGTTTTCCGCCTTCACGTCGTCCGTGTGCCAGCTGCGCCCGCACAGCCGCGGCCACGTATCGATCAAGTCCGCCGATCCCCTCGCCTACCCGGGTATTTATCCCAATTACCTGTCCGACCCGCGCGACCAGCGGACGGCCATTGCCGCCCTGCGCGTGGCGCGCAGGATCGCCGCCGCGCCGTCGCTGGCGCCGCACATCATTTCAGAGTTCGTGCCCGGTCCGCAGTTCGAGACGGATGCGCAGCTGCTGGAAGCGGCACGGCGTTTCAGCCAGTCGATCTACCACCCGAGCGGCACCTGCAAGATGGGCCACGACGCCATGGCAGTCGTCGACGAGCGCCTGCGCGTGCACGGCATGCAGAACCTGCGCGTGGTCGATGCGTCGATCATGCCGGAAATCGTCTCGGGCAATACGAACGCGCCCACCATCATGATCGCCGAAAAAGCGGCCGACATGATCCTGGCGGACGCCGTGCGGCTGCCGCAGGCGGCCTGACCCACCCATTCCATTTCCGGCAAGGAGGATGTCAGCGGCGGGCAGGCGGCCCCGCCTCCAATGACCCGGCGACAAGCCAGGCATCAAAAAAAACACACATAATCGATATCGATTGGAGACTAGATATGGACAACAATCCCAACAATCCGAAAAAAGCCCAAGAGCTGCGGAAAGTCGTGATGGCCAGCGTGATCGGTGCCACCATCGAGTGGTACGACTTCTTTTTATACGGCGTCGTGGCCGGCATCGTGTTCAGCAAACTGTATTTCCCGGGCGGCGATCCGCTCGTCTCGACCATGCTGGCCTACGGCACCTTCGCCGTGGGCTTTCTGTCGCGCCCCATCGGCGGCGTGATCTTCGGCCACTTCGGCGACAAGATCGGCCGCAAGAGCATGCTGGTGATGACCCTGATGATCATGGGCATCTCCACTTTCCTGATCGGCGTGCTGCCGACCTATGACCACATCGGCTACTGGGCGCCGGGATTGCTGCTGTTCCTGCGCGTGCTGCAAGGCATCGGCCTTGGCGGCGAATGGGGCGGCGCCGTGCTGATGGCGTATGAATATGCGCCGCCAAAGGACCGCGGCTTCTACGCCAGCCTGCCGCAGATCGGCCTGGCCATCGGCCTGTGCCTCGCGTCGGGCGTGGTGGCGATCCTGTCATACAGCCTGACGGATGCGCAATTCCTCTCGTGGGGCTGGCGCGTGGCCTTCATCCTGTCGGCCGCCCTCGTCTTCATCGGCATGTGGATACGCCTGAACGTGATGGAAACGCCGGAGTTCCAGGCCGTCAAGGAAAAGAACGCGGAGACGCAGATTCCATTCTTCGACCTGCTGAAGCGCTATCCGGGCAATGTATTAAAAGGCATGGGCGCGCGCTATATCGACGGCGTGTTCTTCAATATCTTCGGCGTGTTTTCCATCACCTATCTGACCAACACCATCAAGATAGACCGCACGGAAGCGCTGATGGGCGTGATGGCGTCGGCCGTCGTGATGTGCTTTTGCATCCCCTTCTTCGGCCGGCTGTCGGACCGCATCGGCCGCAGCAAGGTGTTTTTCTGGGGCTCCTTGATCACGGGCGTGTCGGCCATCCCCGCCTTCTGGATCATGCTGCACCACGCCGACAATCCGCTGCTGCTGTGGTGTTCCGTGATCATCCCGCTGGGCGTGCTGTATTCGGCCGTGTACGGCCCGGAAGCGGCCCTGTTCTGCGACCTGTTCGACGCCAAGGTGCGCTACACGGGCATCTCCTTCGTGTACCAGTTCTCCGGCATCTTCGCCAGCGGCCTGACGCCCATCATCGCCACCTACCTGCTCAAGACGGGCAATGGCGAGCCATGGCACATCGTCGGCTACATCCTGTTCGCCTCCCTCGTCTCGGCCGTCAGCGTGGCCATGATCGGGAAAGGAGGCTCGCAGCCGGACGGCCGCATGAAACCGGCGCACGCGCGGTAAGATATCGCGGCGCAAAAAAAGGCAGGCCTCTTGCGAGCGCCTGCCTTGTTTGTTCAAGCTACAGCTTAGATAACAATGGTTTGATGCTCGTCGCCCACGCGGGCGCGGATGGTGCCGATGCGCGAGACGGTTTCGCCGGCCGCTTGCAATTGCGCGATGGCCGCGTCGGCGTTTTCCTGCGAGACGATGACGGTCATGCCGATGCCGCAGTTGAAGACGCGGTGCATCTCGGCGTCAGCCACGCCGCCGTGCTGTTGCAGCCACGTGAACAGCGGCGGCATGGTCCATGCCTTCGAGTCCAGTTCGGCCACCAGGCCGGGCTGCAGCACGCGCGGGATGTTTTCCACCAGGCCGCCGCCGGTGATGTGCACCATGCCTTTGACTTCCATGGCATCCATCAGCGCCAGCAGCGGCTTGACGTAGATGCGCGTCGGCTGCATCAGCACGTCGGCCAGCTTACGGCCATGGAAGTCGCCTTCCAGGTCCGGTTTTGCCACTTCGATGATCTTGCGCACAAGCGAGTAACCGTTCGAGTGCACGCCCGACGAGGCCAGGCCCAGCACCACGTCGCCCGGAGCGATCTTGGTGCCGTCGATGATTTTCGATTTTTCCACGGCGCCGACGGCAAAACCTGCCAGGTCGTATTCGCCGGCCGGGTACATGCTCGGCATTTCCGCCGTTTCGCCGCCGATCAGCGCGCAACCCGCCTGTTCGCAACCTTGGGCGATGCCCTTGATGACGTCGGTGGCGATGGCCACGTCCAGCTTGCCGCAGGCAAAATAGTCGAGGAAGAACAGCGGTTCGGCGCCTTGCACCAGGATATCGTTGACGCTCATGGCGACGAGGTCGATGCCGACCGTGTCATGGCGGTTCAGTTCGAACGCCAGGCGCAATTTCGTGCCGACGCCGTCGGTACCGGAGACCAGCACCGGTTCCTTGTACTTCTTGCTGATTTCAAACATGGCGCCAAAACCGCCCAGGCCGCCCATCACGCCTTCGCGCAGGGTGCGCTTGGCAAACGGCTTGATTGCTTCGACTAAAGCGTCGCCTGCGTCGATATCGACGCCAGCGTCACGGTAGGAAAGGGAAACATTAGAAGTCTGGTTCATGGTGTGGTGGCAGCGGAGGCGGTAAAATAGAAGGCGGATACCCGCCGGCACGCGCGCGCAAGCATGTTCTTCAACATCGTGCGGCAGGGCGCCAGCGGGTGAATTCGGTCGATCAAGACGCTATTTTATCAAACTGCCCCGCCATTTCGTAATTAACTGCCTTTTTTTAACGCAACAACACAAACTCCATGCCATTCGCCGTCACCGCCGAACAGAAGCAAACAGCATTTTGGATCGCGGTCTGGCTGGCATTCTTGCTGCTGCTCGTCAGCCTGGGCCCCATCCTGACGCCCTTCCTGGCCGCCGCCATCCTCGCCTACGTGCTCAATCCCGGCGTCGACCGCTTGCAGCGCCTGCATTACCGGCGCTTTTATTTGCCCCGTCCGCTGGCCGTGCTGGTCGTCGTAGTGTTGTTTTTCCTCGCCATTACGGCGCTGGTGCTGATCGTCGTGCCTGTGCTGCAAAAGGAAATCCCCTTGCTGCAGGCGCAGATTCCCCAATTCCTGAGCAAGGCGAACGAGTTCCTGGCGCCGAAACTGCGCGACCTGGGCATCCGCGTGCGCCTCGACGGCACGGGCATCAAACGCATGCTGAGCCAGCAGATGGCCACCAGCGGCGATGAAATCTGGAGCACGGTACTCGCCTCGGCGCGTATCGGCGGCACGGCCGTGCTGGGCTGGCTGGCCACCGTGGTGCTCATTCCCGTGGTGCTGTTCTATCTGTTGCTGGACTGGCATCCCATGCTGGCGCGCATCGCCGGCGCCGTGCCGCGCCGCTGGGTCGGCCGCACGGTGGGCATGGCGCAGGAAGTCGATACCCTGCTGGCGCAATACCTGCGCGGCCAGTTGCTCGTGATGCTGGTGCTGGCCACCTATTACTCGGTGGCGCTGGCCATCGCCGGTTTTGAAGTGGCATTGCCCGTGGGCATCATCACGGGCTTGCTGGTGTTCATCCCCTACCTGGGCTTCGGCCTGGGCCTGATGCTGGCCCTGATCGCCGCCCTGCTGCAGTTTGCCGACTGGAGCGGCGTCATCGCCGTGGCCGTCATCTATGGCTGCGGCCAGGTCATCGAGGGCTTTTTCCTCACGCCGCGTCTGGTGGGCGAGCGCATCGGCCTGAACCCGCTGGCCGTGATCTTCGCCTTATTGGCCTTCGGACAATTGTTCGGTTTCGTCGGCGTTTTGCTCGCTTTACCCGCTTCTGCCGTCCTGATGGTCGCTTTTAAGCATCTAAGACGCCACTACCTCTCCAGCAGCTTCTATAATACCTAGTAAAAGCGGATATCATATCAACCTAGCAATACCACGATGCACATGCAGTAATGAAAAACAGGACAAGGCGTACGCCATGAAACAACTGGTGCTCGATTTAGGCACAGACCAGGCGCACAGCCTCGATACCTTCGAGGTGGGACAGAATGCCGAAGTGGCGCAGCTGATGCGCCAGTTCGCCGCGCGCACGTCGCGCGAACATTTTGCCTACCTGTGGGGCGAACTGGCCGCCGGCAAGAGCCATCTGCTCAAGGCCCTGGCCAGCACCGAGCGCGCGCGCTACATTTCGCCGTTCTCGATCGAGTCCGAATTCGTGTATTCGCCTGACGTGGACCTGTACCTGCTCGACGACTGCGAAAAACTGTCGCCGCTGGCGCAGATCGACGCCTTTGCCCTGTTCAATGAAATCCGCGCCAACAAAGCCTTCATGGTCTGCAGCGGCGCCGTGCCGCCCGCCGTGCTGCCCGTGCGCGAAGACTTGCGCACGCGCATGGGCTGGGGCCTGATCTACCAGATCCACGGCTTGACGGACGATGAAAAAATCGCCGCCCTGACCCAGGCGGCCACCACCCGCGGCTTGACCTTGTCGCCCGGCGTGTTACCCTATCTGCTGTCCCATTTCCGGCGCGACATGCGTTCGCTGTCGACGATGCTGGACTCTCTCGACCTCTACTCCCTTGAAACCCAACGCCCGATCACCTTGCCATTATTGCGCGAGTTGCTGCAGGCGGAAGCGAAAGAATGATGAATCTGGCCCTGTTTGACCTCGACCACACCCTGCTGCCCATCGACTCGGATCACGAGTGGGGCGAATTCCTGGTACGCATCGGTGCCGTGGACGCCGCCGAATTCACCCGCCGCAACGACGAATTTTTCGCGCAATACCAGGCCGGCACGCTCGATCCGGTGGAGTACCTGGAATTCTCGCTCGGCACCCTGGCGCAATTCCCGCGCGAACGCCTCGAAGCGCTGCACAAGCAGTTCATGGCCGAAGTGGTCTTGCCGGCCATCCGCCCGGAAGTCGTGGCGCTGATCAAGCAACACCAGGACGCGGGCGACCTGCTGGCCATCGTCACGGCTACCAACCATTTCATCACCAAACCCATCGCCGATGCACTGGGCGTCGAGCACCTGCTGGCCGCCATGCCCGAATATGACGATGAAGGCAATGTCACGGGCAAGCTGGTAGGCACGCCGACCCTGGGCGCGGGCAAGCTGACCCACACCCATGCCTGGCTGGAAAAGATGGGTAAGGAACTGGGGCAGTTCGAGCGCAGCTATTTTTACAGCGATTCGCACAACGACATTCCCCTGCTGTCGGTCGTGACCCACCCGGTCGCGACCAACCCCAACACCGCTTTGAGCGCACACGCATCCCTCCACGGCTGGCCATCACTCCACTTATTCAATGATTAAAAAATTCATCCGCAAGATCCTCGGCGTTAAAAAAGAGGCAGCGCGCGACACCACGGCACCCATCGTGCTCGGTCCCGCGCAACACGGAATCGACCCGAAACTGGTGTCGTCGAATGCCATCCGCGTCACCAGCAGCCTGCAGGAAGCGGGCTTCGAGGCCTTCGTCGTCGGCGGCGCCGTGCGCGACCTGCTGCTGGGCGTGAAACCCAAGGACTTCGACATCGCCACCAACGCCACGCCGGAACAGGTGAAGCGATTGTTCCGCCGCGCCTTCATCATCGGCAAGCGCTTCCAGATCGTGCACGTGATGTTCGGCCAGGATCTGCTGGAAGTCACGACCTTCCGCGGCGCCGGCGCCGATTCCGCGCCCAAGGATGAACATGGCCGCGTCCTGCGCGACAACACCTTCGGTTTGCAGCACGAAGACGCGCTGCGCCGCGACTTCACCATCAACGCCATGTACTACAACCCGGCCACGCAGGAAGTGCTCGATTACCACGGCGGTGTGGAAGACATCCGCGCCAAGACCCTGCGCATGATCGGCAAGCCGGAAGAACGCTACCGCGAAGACCCCGTGCGCATGCTGCGCGTGGTGCGCTTTGCCGCCAAGCTGAAATTCACCATCGAGCCGCACACGGCTGCGCCGATTCCCGTCATGGCGCCACTGATCAACAACGTGCCGGCGCCGCGTGTGTTCGACGAGATGCTCAAGCTCCTGATGAGCGGCCATGCGCTGGCCTGCCTGCAGCAGCTGCGCAAGGAAGGCTTGCATCACGGCCTGCTGCCGCTGCTCGACGTGGTGCTGGAGCAGCCGCTGGGCGCGAAATTCGTCACCCTGGCGCTGGACGCCACGGACCAGCGCATCGCCGCCGGCAAGACCGTCTCGCCGGGCTTTTTGTTTGCCTCGCTGCTGTGGCACCAGGTGCTGGAAAAATGGACGGCCTACCGCGCCGCCGGCGAATCGACCATCCCCGCGCTGCACCTGGCAGCCGACGACGTGCTCGACTCGCAAACGGAAAAACTGGCCCTGCAGCGCAAGATCGGCTCCGACATGCGCGACATCTGGTCGATGCAGCCCCGCTTCGAGCGCCGCGTCGGCAAGGCGCCGTACAAATTGCTCGAACACCTGCGCTTCCGCGCCGGCTACGACTTCCTGCTGCTGCGCTGCGCCTCGGGCGAGATCGACATGGACATCGGCGAATGGTGGACGGCCTTCTATGAAGGCGACGAGGAAACGCGCGAAGCGCTGCTCGTCAGCGCGAATGCAGCACCGGGCGCCGTCAAGAAGAAGCGCCCGCCACGCCGCAGCACGCGCAGCAAAACGGGTGGCGGCACCACCACCGGCAGCACCAACGGCGAATAATGTCAGTGATTGCTTACATCGGCTTCGGGGCCAACCTGGGCGACGCGCGCGCGAATGTGCAGGAGGCGATCGCGCGCCTGGCGCGCCTGCCCGGCGCCAGCTTGCTGGACGCCTCGGCCAGCTACCGCACGGCGCCCATCGATTCCAGCGGCGACGACTACATCAACGCCGTGGCGCGCATCGCGACCACCCTGCCGGCAGAGGAACTGCTGCTGGCCCTGCACGCCATCGAGGCGGCGCACGGGCGCGAACGGCCTTACCGCAACGCCCCGCGCACCCTGGACCTGGACTTGCTGCTGTACGGCGATGAGCAGATCGCCAGCGCCGCCCTGACGGTGCCCCATCCGCGCCTGACGGAGCGCGCCTTCGTGCTGGTGCCGCTGCTGGAACTCGCGCCCGACATCGCCGTGCCCGGACGCGGCCCCGCGCAAGGCTATCTGGCGGGCGTGGCGGACCAGGCCATCAGCCAGCTCTGAGCGCCACGCGGCATTGCTCTACAATGCCGCCCCTGCACGCCGCCCTATAAAGTACTACACTAGCGGCGTCGCAATAGCATCACCCCCCTTTCACTCTAGAGAATACCTATGTCCGCTTATTTGCAAGGAACAGATCTGGCCGCAAAAGACAAGGCCGCCACACCGGCGCCGGCGCCATCCAAGCCTGTCGCCAACAAGGCCGTGACCATCCATACGCTGGCCACGTTGCGCGCCGCCGGTGAAAAGATCTCCATGCTGACCTGCTATGACGCCAGCTTCGCGTCCCTGATGGACCGTTGCGGCGTGGAGATCCTGCTGATCGGCGATTCGCTCGGCATGGTCTGCAACGGCCTGAACTCCACCCTGCCCGTCACCGTGGCCGAACTGGCCTACCACACGGCGTCCGTCGCGCGCGGCAGCAAGTCGGCCATGATCCTGTCCGACCTGCCGTTCGGCGCGTACGGCACGCCTGAAACGGCTTACGCCAACGCCGTCATCCTGATGCAGGCGGGCGCGCACATGATCAAGATCGAAGGCGGCGCCTGGCTGGCCGAGACCGTCCGTTTCCTCACCGAGCGCGGCATCCCCATCTGCGCCCACATCGGCCTGACGCCGCAATTCGTGCACCAGCTGGGCGGTTATAAGGTGCAGGGCAAGAGCACGGAAAGCGCCGCCGAACTGAAGAACGACGCGCTGGTGCTGCAAAACGCGGGCGCCGCCATCGTGCTGATGGAAGCCATGCCGTCGCAGCTGGGCAAGGAAGTGACCGACATGCTGACGATTCCCACCATCGGCATCGGCGCCGGTCCCGACTGCTCGGGCCAGGTCCTCGTCATGCACGACATGCTGGGCGTCTTCCCAGGCCGCAAGGCGCGCTTCGTGCGCAACTTCATGGAAGGCGCGACCAGCATCGACGACGCCGTCACCGGCTACGTCAAAGCCGTCAAGGATGGCAGCTTCCCGGCGCTGGAACACTGCTTCTGATGTAGTTTGTTTTACGTCTAAGTCGGCTTACGCACTGCGCGCTAAGCCGACCTACGAAACCATCCACGCTATAGGTCGGGTAGGTCGGATTAGGCCGCAGGCCGTAATCCGACAACACCGCAGGCGCAAATCCCTATCCCACCTGTATCCACGTCGTCTTCAGCTCCGTGTACTTGTCCAGCGCGTGCAGCGACTTGTCACGCCCGTTGCCCGACTGCTTGTAGCCGCCGAACGGCACGGTGATGTCGTCGCCGTCGTACTGGTTGACGTGCACGGTGCCGGCGCGCAGGGCGCGCGCCGTCTGGATGGCCTTGGTGATGTCCGAGGTCCACACGGCCGCCTGCAAGCCGTAGGGCGTGGCATTTGCCTGTTGGATGGCTTCAGCGATATCCGTAAAGCCCAACACGGACAGCACCGGCCCGAAAATCTCTTCGCGCGCGATCGTCATGCCGGCGTCCACGCCGAAGATGGTGGGCTGCACGTAGTAGCCGCCCGTATCAAGGCGCACGGCCTCGCCGCCGCCGAGCAGCTGCGCGCCTTCGCTCTTGCCGGCCGCGATATAGCCCATCACCGTCTGCATCTGCGTGGCGTCGACGATGGCGCCCATGACGGTGGCTTCGTCGAGCGGGTCGCCTGGCTGGAAGCGCGGCAGCATGGCCAGCGCCTTGGCGACAAATTCTTCCCTGATCGATTCTTCCACGAACAGGCGCGATGGCGCATTGCAGCTTTCGCCCTGGTTGAAGAAAATGGAGCCAACGGCGGCCGCCACGGCCTTGTCCAGGTCCGGGCAATCGGCGCACACGATGTTGGCGGACTTGCCGCCCAGTTCCGTCCACGCCCGTTTCAGATTCGACTGGCCCGCCATCTGCACGATCAGTTTCCCCGTGCGCGTGGACCCCGTAAAGCCAATGCAATCGACGTCCATGTGCAGCGCCAGCGCGGCGCCGGCCTCGTTGCCGTAGCCGGGCAGCACGTTGAACACGCCCGCCGGCACGCCCGCTTCGAGCGCGATGTCGGCCAGGCGCAGCGCCGTCAATGGCGATTTTTCAGACGGCTTCAATATCACGCTGTTGCCGGCCGCGAGGGCGGGCGCGATCTTCCAGGCGGCCATGATCATCGGGTAGTTCCACGGCACGATGGCGGCGACGACGCCCACCGGTTCGCGCGTGATCAGGGCCAGGCTGTTGGCGGGTGTCGGCGCGATTTCATCGTAGACCTTGTCGATCGCCTCGCCGTACCAGCGCAGGCAGTTGGCCGTGGCGCCCACGTCCACGCTCTGGCTGTACTTGATCGGTTTACCCATGTCCAGGGTTTCCAGCAGGGCCAGTTCGGGACCGTATTTCTGCACCAGGTCGGCGAACTTGATCAATATCCGCTTGCGCTGCGCCGGCGATTTACCGGCCCAGCGGCGGTCGTCAAAGGCGGCGCGCGCGGCCTGCACGGCCGCCTCCACGTCGGCGCCGTCGCAGCGGGCCACCTGCCCCAGCAGACGTCCGTCGATGGGCGACAGATTGTCGAAAGTCTGGCCGGACCTGGCCGCGACCCGTTCGCCGTTGATGACAGCGCGGCCATCGATCTTGATCTCTGCGGCCCGTGCGTGCCAGCTGGTGTTTTCCGTCATGGTCGTCTCCTGTGTCAGTTTACAAGCAGCTTACTCCTGGTCCGCCGAATACGCCGCGGACATCTGCTTGCGGCGTCTGCGGTCGGCGCGCGCCAGCATCACGGCATACGCGATCACGGCGAGCGTCACGACGAGGATCGTCAGCGCGGCGATCGCATTGACGCGCGGGTCGAGCCCCAGACGCGCGCGCGAGAAGATCACCAGCGGCATCGTCGTCGAACCGGGACCGGACAGGAAAGCGGACAGCACCACGTCGTCCAGCGACAGGGTAAACGTCAGCAGCCAGGCCGAGGCCAATGCCTGCGTGATGTTCGGCAGGGTTACGAGGAAGAACACCTGGTGCGCGCGGCAACCGAGGTCCATGGCCGCTTCCGCCAGCGACTTGCTCATTTCCTGCAGGCGCGATTGCACCACCACGGCCGCATACGCCATGCCCAGCAGGGTGTGACCGAGCCAGATGGTCAGCACGCCCCGCTCGGGAAAACCGAAGACCTTTTGCATGGACACCAGCATCAGCAGCAGCGACAGGCCGATGATCACTTCCGGCATCACCAAGGGCGCGCTGACCATGGCGGAAAACACCGTGCGGCCGCGGAAGCGCTGGTAGCTGGTCAAGGCAAAAGCGGCGAAGGTACCGAGGATGACGGAAGACGTCGCCGACATGAAGGCGATCTTCAGGGATAAACCGAAGCCCGAGATGATTTCCGCATCGCTCATCAACTCGCTGTACCAGCGCAGCGAAAAGCCGCTCCACACCATGTCCTGGCGCGAGCTGTTGAACGAGAAGACGATCAGCACGATGATGGGCAGGTACAGGAACAGATAGCCCAGCGAGAGCCAGCCGCGCCCGAACCAGCGCTGCAGGAAGGTACGTCCGTTCATGTGCGCTCCTCCGCGTCCTGGTCGGTCTTGTATTTGTTAAAAATGGCCATCGGCACGAGGATCAGCAGGATCACCAGCACCGTCACGGATGAAGCCATGGCCCAGTCGTTATTGGTGAAATATTCATCCCACAGCACTCTGCCGATCATCAGGGTTTCCGGACCGCCCAGCAGCTCGGGAATCACGTATTCGCCGACGGACGGAATGAACACCAGCATGGCGCCGGCGATGATGCCCGACTTCGACAGGGGCACGGTGATGCGCCAGAACGCCTGCAAGGGCGTGGCGCCCAGGTCGGCAGCCGCTTCCAGGAAGCGCACGTCCATTTTGACCAGATTGGCGTACAGGGGCAGGATCATGAACGGCAGATAGGCATACACCATGCCGACCACCAGCGAAAACGAGGTGTTCATCATGTGCAGCGGTTCGCTCACCACGCCCAGCGCGATCAAGAGATCGTTGAGCAAGCCGTGGTTGGCCAGGATGCCCTTCCACGCATACACGCGCAGCAGGAACGAAGTCCAGAACGGCAGCATCACCAGCATCATCAGCACGGGGCGGATCGATGGCCTGGCGCGCGCCATGAAGTAGGCGAACGGGTAGCCGATGAACAGGCAAATGGCCGTGGTGATGGCCGCGTATTTGATGGAACTGAGGTAGGTGAGCAGATACAGTTCGTCGGCGGCGATGAACAGGTAGTTGGCGATTTTCACCTTCAGCACGACGATGCCGTCGACGTACGACAGCAAGCCGCCGAACGGGCTGCCCGCCGTATCCATGTCGGACAGGCTGATGCGCAGCACGATCAGGAAGGGCACCAGAAAGGCGGCCGTCAGGAACAGCGCGGGCACGGCGATGACGGCGGTGCGCCCAGTGACCCAACGCAGGGCGACGAGCTTGCGCAGCGATTGCAGAATGGACGTCATGATGGCCTCAGCTGGTCAGCACGACGATGTCGGCGCCATCCCACCACACCCACACGCGCTGTTCGCGCTCGAGGCGCGCGGCGTCGTGGCGGGCCGCGTTGGTGCGCGAGACTTTCACCACCGTACCGCTGTCGAGGCGCACGTGGTAGCTGGTTTCATTGCCAAAATACGCCATGGCGACGATCACGCCCTGGGCGCAGTTGTAGCCGTGTTCCTTTGGTGACGCGCGCTCGTCCAAGGCGGGCGGCGCGATCTGGATGCCGATCTTTTCGGGGCGCACGGCCACCGACACGTCCATGCCCAGGTTGCCCGTGATGCCATGCGCGACATAGTGGCGGCCATCGGGCGTGTCGATGACCACGTGATCGGGTTCGTCTTCCGTAATGCGGCCGTCGAACAGGTTGACGCTGCCGATGAAGTCGGCGACGAAGCGGCAATTGGGCGTCTCGTAGATTTCGCCCGGCGCGCCCACCTGCAGGATGCGCCCTTCGCTCATGACGGCGATGCGCGTGGCCATGCTCATCGCCTCGTCCTGGTCGTGCGTGACCATTACGCACGTCACGCCTACCTGCTCGATGATGTTGACCAGTTCCATCTGCGTGCGTTCGCGCAGTTTTTTATCCAGCGCGCCCAGCGGCTCGTCGAGCAGCAGCAATTGCGGCCGCTTGGCCAGGCTGCGCGCCAGCGCCACGCGCTGCTGCTGCCCGCCCGACAGCTGGTGCGGCTTGCGCTTCGCATACTGCCCCAGCTGCACCAGCGCCAGCATCTGCTCGACCCGCGCCGCCACTTCCGCTTTCGGCAAGCCGTCGCGGCGCAGGCCGAAGGCGATGTTGTCCCATACGGACAAATGGGGGAACAGCGCGTACGACTGGAACATCATGTTGATGGGCCGCTGGTGCGGCGGCACGTCGACGATGCTGCTGCCCGCCAGGGCGATGCGCCCCGAGGTCGGCGTCTCGAAGCCGGCCAGCATGCGCAGCAGGGTCGACTTGCCGCAACCTGAACTGCCCAGCAGGGCAAAGATCTCGCCCTTGTTGATCGTCACGGAAATACCATCGACGGCGCGCACGCCATCGAATTCCTTGACCAGCTGATCAATCAGCAAGAAAGGCGCTTGGGCGTCGCTGGCCGACGCGGCAGGGGTTGCTATCGTCATGTGTGGGTAGCTTCTGGGTAAGAGGGTGTCAAAATGAAAAACTGGCCACTACAGGAGCGGCCAGGATGGAAGTTTAGCGGAACTGCCGCCATTGCGGTCCAAAAAATACGCAGATGGCGGCAAAATGGAGCAAAAACCTACACCCAGCCCTTCGCCTTCACCTCGTCAAACGTCTTGTCCAGGCACAGCCGTATCAGCGCCACCATCTCATCGATCTGCGCGCGCGTCATGACCAGGGGCGGGGCGACGATCATGCGTTCGCCCACGGCGCGCATGATGACGCCGTTGTCGAACATATGGCCGCGGCAGATCATGCCCACGCCCTGGCCCTCGTCGAACAGCTCGTTGTCGTGCACGGTGGCGCCCTTGCGGCGCACCAGGTTCAGGCCCGCGACCAGGCCGCAGCTGTCCGCGTAACCGACCAGCGGATGCTCGCCCAGGCTGGCGAAGCACTGCTTCAGGTACGGTCCCGTGTCGTCGGCCACCTTGGCCACCAGCTGCTCTTCCTCGATGATGCGGATGTTTTCCAGCGCGGCCGCGCAGGCGACGGGGTGACCGGAATACGTGAAACCATGCGTGAATTCGCCGCCCCGCTCGATCAATACCTTGGCCACCCTGTCGCCCACCAGCACGCCGCCCAGGGGCACGTAGCCCGAGGTGACGCCCTTGGCAAAGGTAATCAGGTCGGGCTTGATGCCGAACAGCTCGGAGCCGAACCAGCGCCCCAGGCGGCCGAAGCCGCAGATGACTTCATCGGCGATGAGCAAGATGCCGTACTTGTCGCAGATGCGCTGGATTTCGGGCCAGTAGGTGGAGGGCGGGATGATGACGCCGCCGGCGCCCTGCACCGGTTCGCCGATGAAGGCGGCAACCTTGTCGGCGCCGATTTCGAGGATCTTGTCTTCCAGCCAGCCAGCCGCCTTCAGGCCGAAGGCTTCCGGAGTCAAGCCGTGGCCCGACTCCAGGTAATTGGGCTGGCCGATATGCGCGATGCCCGGTATCGGCAAGCCGCCCTGCGCATGCATGCCGTCCATGCCGCCCAGCGACGCCCCCGCCACCGTGCTGCCGTGATACGCGTTGTGGCGGCTGATGATGGTGTGGCGCTCCTTGTAGCCGAGGATATCCCAGTAGCGGCGCACCATGCGCACATTCGTGTCGTTGCCTTCCGAGCCGGAACTGGTGAAGAACACATGCTGGAACTGCGGCGGCGATATCTGCGCCAGCTTGGCCGCCAGCTGCGCGGCCGGCACGTTCGTCGTGCCAAAGAAGCTGTTATAGAAGGGCAGCGTCTCCATTTGCCGGTACACAGCTTGCGAGATCGACGTGCGGCCATAGCCCACGTTGACGCACCACAGGCCCGACATGCCGTCGACGATCTTCTTGCCCTGGCTATCCCACAGGTAGACGCCGTCGCCGCGCACCATCACCCTGGCGCCCTTGCTTGCCAGGTCCTGGAAATCGGTGAACGGATGCAGGTAGTGGGCCGAGTCCATTTTCTGGATGGCGGCCGTATCGTAGACTTGCGGCGCCGCGTTTTTCTGCGCCACGGAGGCTACAAAAGCGGCGCTCGGCGCCAGCGGATTATTGGATGTGCTCATAGGTGCTCCTTTATACGTGCAGCAAGAGATGTTCGCGCTCCCACGGACTGATGACGGTCATGAATTCCTGGTGCTCCAGATCCTTGATGGCCGCATACACGTCGATGAAGCGTTCGCCCAGCACCGTGCGCAGCTTGTCTTCCGCGCGCAGCAACTGCAGGGCTTCGGGCAAGCCTTGCGGCAGCTCGAACTTCATGTCGTAGGCGCTGCCGACCATCATCGGCGTCGCTTCCAGCTGCTCCGTCATGCCCAGGTAGCCGCAGGCCAGGGTGACGGCCAGGGCCAGGTAGGGATTCGCGTCGGCGCCGATGATGCGGTTTTCCACGCGGCGGTCCTGCACGCCCGACTCGGGCACGCGGAAGCCCACCGTGCGGTTGTCCAGGCCCCACTGGATGTTGATCGGCGCGGCCGTGTGGCGCACGATGCGGCGGTAGGAGTTCACGTAGGGCGCGACGATGGCCATGGCCGACGGCATGTAGCGCTGCAAGCCCGCGATGTAATGCTTGAAGATGGGCGCGGCCGAACCGTCCTCGTTGCTGAAGATGTTCAGGCCCGTCTTCGCATCCGTCACGCTCTGGTGCACGTGCATGGCGGAACCCGGTTCGCCCGCCATGGGCTTGGCCATGAAGGTGGCGTACATATCGTGTTTTAACGCGGCTTCGCGCAGGGTGCGCTTGAAGAAGAAGACCTTGTCGGCCAGGCCCAGCGGATCGCCGTGCAGGAAGTTGATTTCCATCTGCCCCGCGCCGATTTCGTGGATCAGGGTATCGACGTCAAGGTTCATCAGTTCGCAGTAATCGTAGATATCCTCGAACAGCGGGTCGAATTCGTTGACGGCGTCGATGCTGTACACCTGGCGGCTCGTCTCGGCCCGGCCACTGCGTCCGATGGGCGGTTTCAAGGGCAAGTCGGGGTCCGTGTTCTTCGCCGTCAGATAGAACTCCAGCTCCGGCGCCACCACGGGTTTCCAGCCCTTGTCCGCATACAGTTTCAGCACGCGCCTTAGCACGGAGCGGGGAGCAAAATCGACCAGCGCGCCATCGGCAAAATAGCAGTCGTGGATGACTTGCGCGGTGGGGTCCGTAGCCCAGGGCACCATGGTGATGGTGGTGGGATCGGCCTTTAAAATCATGTCGCGGTCGGTGCTGGAAATGGCGCGGTCATAGCCGCCATCGTCGACAGGATAATTGCCCGTCACCGTCATGCCCAGTACCGCCTCCGGGATGCGCATGCCGCGCTCCTGGGTGAATTTCCCGCGCGGCAGGATCTTCCCCCGCGCCACGCCCGTCAAGTCGGGTACCAGGCATTCGATTTCCGTGACGCGCTTTTCATTGAGCCACAAATCCATATCCGTATAGGTGAAATTTTCGCGTATTGCCATGTTTCCCTCTCGCTGGTCTTGATCAAACACCGCGTACTGCGGGCGGTGCGCCTGTCATTCTGTCTTTCTGTGCTGCTCCTGGAAATCGCGGCAAGCCTGGCCAAAGGCGTCGAACAGCCGCATCGACTGCGGATTGTCTTCCACCTGCCATTCCGGGTGCCATTGCACGGCCAGGGCAAAACCGGCGGCGCTGGCCACCGTGTACGCCTCCACCAGGCCGTCGTCGGCCAGCGCTTCCACCAGCAAGCCATCGGCCAGCCGGGCGATGCCCTGGCCATGCAGGGAATTGACCATCATTTCGCTCTCGCCGCCCAGCAGCCGCGACAGCACGCCATCGGGCATCAGCTTGATGCGGTGCGCGGGCGCGTACTGGCGCGCCAGGGGATCGAGCACGTTCTCGCGGTGGTCCTGCATGCCCGACACCGCGTGCACGGCCTGGTGCAGGCTGCCGCCCAGGGCCACGTTGACTTCCTGGAAGCCGCGGCAGATGGCCAGCAGCGGCAGCTGGCGCGCCAGCGCGGCGCGGATCAGGGGCAAGGTGGTGGCGTCGCGCGCGGGGTCCTGCGGCAGGTCGGGATGCAGTATCTCTTCGCCATACAGGCGCGCATCGACGTTCGAAGCGGAACCGGTCAGCATGACGCCGTCGGCGACCAGCAGCGCCGCTTCCAGGTCGGCATCGGCGCCCAGCGCGGGCAGCAGCAGCGGCATGCAGCCGGCGCCGCGCAGCACGGCGTGCAGATACTTATCCTGCGCCATGTGCCAGGCGTGGCTGCCCAGTTGGCGCTGGCAGGCGGGAACGAGAACGATGGGACGGCGCATGGTGCTACCTCGCTGGCATGACGATCCAATGACAGCGCCATGACAGCGCTGCCGCTCGCTTCACTGTACAGCAGAGCCGGTAGAGGCGGCCACACCGATGGACGTGGCCAGCGGCGGCGCATATCGCCTACACTACGGCTTTGCAATATTGCCTTTATTTAAATCATCATATGCCCGTCCGGCGCCAAACACCAGCGCCGCAGGCACAGTTGCCTACTTTCCCATGCATCCACACCGTTTTCCAGCCTTCCCGAACACCTTTTTCACCGTGCGGGGGCAGCCATGAAGCACATGCCGTGGCGCGACTTCTTCGCCCTCGTGGTCAGCATCGGCGTGGTGGGACTGGGCCTGGGCGCCACCATGCCGCTCACCGCCCTGACCCTGCACCAGCGCGGCGTGGGCACGGACATCATCGGCATGATCACGGCCGTCAGCGCCCTCGGCATCCTGGCCGCCTCGCCGTTCGTCTCGGGCTGGGTGGGGCGTTTCGGCGCGCGCGCCACCATGCTGGGCGCCGTCTGGGTAGCCTCGCTGGCGACGATCGCCATGCAGTTCAGCGACCACCTGCTGGCGTGGAGCGTGCTGCGCTTCCTCTTCGGCGGCGCCATGGGCGTGCTGTTTACCATCGGCGAAGCGTGGGTCAACCGCCTGGCGCCCGATAATTCGCGCGGCCGCGTGGTGGCCATGTACACCACCAGTTTTACTTTCTTCCAGCTGATCGGTCCCGCCCTCGTGGCCCTCTTCAACGACAAGATTGCGTGGAGTTTCGCCGCCTGCGGCCTGCTGTTCTTGCTGGCCGTGCCGGGCCTGATGCTGATCTCGAACAGCGGCCCGGAAAAGGAGCCGCAAGAACACGGCGTGCAGTGGACCCTGATCCTGCCGCGCATGCCGATGATCGTGCTGGGCGCCGCCTTCTTCGCCCTGTTCGACACGCTGGCATTGAGCTTGCTGCCGCTGTATGCGATGGAGCACGGCATCGGCACGGACCTGGCCCTGCTGTCGGCCACCGTGGTGCTGGTGGGCGACACGGGCCTGCAATTCGCGCTGGGCTGGATGGCCGACCGCTTCGGCCGCGCCAGGGTGCACGCGGGCTGCGGCGTGGCCGTCTGCCTGCTGCTGCCGCTGCTGCCGTTTGCCGTCGGCACGCCATGGCTGTGGTGGACCCTGCTGCTGTTGCTGGGCGCGGCGGCGGGCGGCATCTACATGCTGGCGCTGGTGGCATGCGGCGAGCGTTTCACGGGGCTGTCGCTGACCAGCGCCAGCGCCATCGTCAACGCCACCTGGGGTATCACCAGCGGCGGCGGTCCCCTGCTGACGGGCGTCCTGATGCAATCAGCCGGCGTAAACGCCCTGCCGGCCGTGATGTGGGTGTGCGCCGCCATTTTCGTCGGCAGCGCCGTGTGGGAGCGCAGGAAGGGGATCGTGTAAAGCGCTACTTCGGTATTTTTTCCAGCCGCTGCCGCAGCTCCTCGGCCACCGGATAGTCGGGATACGCCTGCCGGAACGCCGTCCACTCCTCGTGCGCCAGGGCACCCTCGCCCGCCTTGAGCAGGGCGTCGATCTTCACCAGCCACACGGAGGCGTCGAGCTTTGCGGGCGGCGGCAGCGGCGCGGAGCGGGCCGCCACGGGCGCGGGCATGGCCAGCGCGCGCTGCGCCGGCGCCTGGCGCTGCAGGCCGGCTTCAGCCTGCATGGCGGCTTGCTGCTCCATCGCCTCACGCATTGCCGGGGCCGGAGGGGGCGGCGGTGCTGGCGGAGGCAGGGGTACTGACACGTGCGCGGGTACTGGCTCGGCCTGCGCTAGCGGCCTCGGTGCCGCCTTGGCCATGGCGCGCGGCGCCGGCGGCGGTGGCGCGGACTCAGTCGCAGGGGCAGGGGCCGGTGCGGCTTCCCGCATCACCTCCCGCGTGAGCGGTTCCCCGACTACGGGAAATTGCGCCGGCTTCGAGCCGAACCAGTCCACGCCGATGAGGTTTACCGTCAGCAGCACGGCGGCGGCCAGCCCCAGCGGAACGCGCCAGCGCTGCAGGTAATCGGGCGATTTCTTGGCGGGCAAGGTGCGCAGCACGCCATCGGCGCCGTCGTTCGCGGCGACGGGTTTTACCAATGCTTTTTCAGCGTCGGCCAGGATGGCCGCATCGAGCGCGCTGGAAGGCGCGGGCTGCGGCAGGCTGGCCAGCAGCGCGTTCAATTCCTCGTCATTCGGTTCGTCGTGATTGTGCGTATTCATGCCTGTCCTCCCGCGCCAGCGGCGCTGTCCAAGCCCGCGCGCAATTTCTGCATGGCGTAGCGCAGCCGGCTCTTGACGGTTTCCGCTTCCGCCCCCGTCACCGCGGCGATTTCGAGGATGCTCATGCCGCTGAACTGCTGCAGCACCAGCGCTTCCCTTTGCTCCGCCGGCAGCGCGGCGATGGCCGCATGCAGCCGCGCGTGCTGCTGTTTCTGCTCCAGCGACTGCGGCGGCGAGGAGCCCTCGTCCGCCAGTTCGCCCGCGTCGCCGTGCTCCTGTCCTTCCCGCTGGCGCAGGAGGTCGATCAGGCGGTTGCGCGCGATCTGGTACAGATAGGTGCGAAACGCCGCCTGCGGCTGGTAGCCGGCGCGTGCCGCATGCAGGCTGGCCCACGCATCCTGGACGATCTCGTCCACCCACGCGCGGCGCGGCGAACGCCAGGCCACGAAGCGGTACAGTCCCTGGCTGTGGCGCCGGTACAGCTCGCGAAACGACGGCAGGTCGCCGGCGCTGTAGCGCAGCATCAGTTCTTCATCCGTCGCGGTCAGTAAGGTATCGGGCATGCGGACCAGTGTAGCCGAACTACGCGGCGGCGACAATTTCCCTGCGCCTTCAGCGTACAGTGGACGCGATGGGCGCATAGCTGACGCGGCGTACTTCGCGGATCTGTCCATCCCTGAGCGCCCCTTCCACCAGTTCATAGCCGAGCAGGGCGAATACCCGGCCCTGCAGGAACAGCGGGCGCGCGTTGCCGTACCAGTCCACGCAGGACGCGCGGCAGCCGTCGTCCGGCGCCTGGCCAGGCCGCGCGGCCAGCGCACCCAGTTCCGTCAACCGCAAGCCGCTGTTGCGCAGATACAGGACGGAGGCGGCCGACTTGTTGAGGCCAGGCCGCTCGTCCGCGCCCAGGATGGGCAGGCCGATCAAGCCCTCGCTGGCCGTTTGCGGCTTGTAGAAAAAGCCGTGGCTGCGCGACTCGCCCTGCGCCGCGTCGGCGCGGATGTAGCGCGTGGCGACCGCCGCCTGCGCCCCCAGGCCGATGGTGCTGAAGTGCAGATCCCTGCCCTGCGCGCCGATCACCACGGCGTCATTGCCCAGCGCCTCGATGCGCTCCACGCCATGCGGCAGGGACAAGGCTTGCACGCCGCCCGCATCGGCCCAGCGCACGGCATACAGGGGCTGGCGCGGCCAGGCCTGATCGGCCTTGCGGCGTCCCGCGTTGCCCGGATTGCCATACAACAGATACGGCCCCACGTAGCGGTTCTGCAGGCCATAGCCGCCGCCACCGGGCAGCGCCTTGTAGCTGCTGGCCGGCGCGCTGTCGCGGCCATCGGAAAACGTGGCCAATGGCACGCGCAGCAAGGCCATGTCGCCACGCCCTTTTGCGCCATCCCACATGGCGTCGCCCTGGCCCTCGGCGCGCAGCAGGACGTTCAGGTGGCCATCCACGCTTTCCAGGAACGAGAACTGGTCGACGGGCGCCCCCGCCACCTTCAGGGCGCTGGGCGCCGAGCCGTCAAGGGGAATGCGGAACACGCCCGAGTCGCTGCCCCGGCGCGTGGTCCACACGAAAACGGATTCGCCCGATACATAGAACACGCGCCCCTGCGGCCCCATCACGGCGGTCGCTTCGCAGCGCATGTCGCGCTGCGCCAGGTTGCACACGGTGACCGTATGCAGGGTCAGGCCTGCGCCTGGTTCGGGTTCGTCATCGGTGCGGTAGATGCGCGTGGCCGGCGCGATGCGCTTGAAGTCGGACGGCACGGCGTCGGGACGCCAGCGGCGCAGCGCGGGAAAGCCGCCGAACGGGTCGCCCCGGCGCAGGTTCAGCGACAGGGGCGAATAGAACACCAGCTTGCCGCCGATCAGGCGGCTGGCGTAATTGCGCGAGGAATAATAATCGTTGGAGCGCAAATGATACGTGGCGCGGTAGGCCAGCTTGCCATCCGCACCGATGTCGAACAGGCCGATCTCCGTGCCGCCACGGCTGTAGCTGTAGCCGATCACCACCACCGTGTCGCCATCGATCAGCATTTCGTCATACCAGCTGCCGGACGGGTCGCTGCCCGGCGCGAACGCATCGAGCGAGGCGACCGGCTGCAGGGCATTGCCGCCCACCTGCACGGTAAACAGCTTGCCGCGCCGGAGCATCACCAGGTGCTTGCCGTGCAGCTTGACGATGCCGCCTTCGTCCACGCCAACCGTCTGCACATTGGTGACCGATTCGGCCGCCTCTGCCGGCGCCGCCGGCGCCGCTTTCGCCACCATGGGCGCTGGCGCTGGCGGCGGTGCGGGCGCCGTCGCCGCGTACTGCGCCGTGGCGCGCTGCAGTTTCTGCTGCTCCCTTTGCAGCGCCGCCTGGCGCGCCTGCAGTTGCTGCAGGTAGGCGCTCAAGGCTTGCTCGCTGGCGAATGGCGCCAGGGTCTTGCGCGGCGCCGTGCCGGCGGCGTGGCTGCCTGCCGACAGCAGCAGGGACAGTATCAAGGTGATCTTGAGGGCGCTGGACATCGCTTCTTCTCCGGTTGGCTGGGGTGTCCAACATGAAACGCAGCAGCCCAGAAAAAAGGGTTAAAGACGCGCAAAAATATTCACGCGGCTGCCACCTTACTCAAAACCCCGTATGCGGTCGCCGTTGAAATTCGGCAGGCGCCACTCGAAATGCAACGCCAGGAAACGGAACAAAAAGCCCGCGCCGATGGACGCCAGCTGCGCCACCGAGCTGTCGACCTTGAAGTGCAGCAGGCCGACATACAGGGCGCCCGTGAACAGGGCCACGGTGGCATACACTTCGCGCTGCAGCACCAGGGGAATCTGGTTGCACAGGATATCGCGCAGCAGGCCGCCGAAGACGCCCGTGATCATCCCCGCCAGCACGACGATGGCCGGGTGCATCTTGGCCGACATGGCGATGTCGCAGCCGATCACGCAAAACGCCACCAGGCCCAGGCCATCGACCAGCAGGAAAATGGCGCGCAGATGGTGCAGGTAGCGCGCGACAAAGGCGGTGACGACGGCCGCGCCGATGGTAAACAGCAGGTACTCGGGATGCGCGATCCAGCCCAGCGGATAGTGCCCCAGCAGCACGTCGCGCACGGTGCCGCCGCCCAGCGCCGTGACGGTGCCGATCATGCAGATGCCGAACAAGTCCATGCCGCGCCGCATGCCCATGATGGCGCCGGACATCGCTTCGGCGACAATCGCCACCAGGTAAATCGTATATAACAGCATGGTCTTACTCTTCCGAAAATGATTTGAGAATTTGTTCGCGTTCGCGCGCTTCGCTCAGGGTGCGTGCTTCATTCGTGCCCGTGCCGGAGCCGCCATCGCCGCCAGTGCCAGCTTCACCGTGCGCCATGCGCGTATCGGCAGCGCCGCTGCCGCAGCCGACGCTGCTGTGGATAAAGGCGAAGTTATCCTTCAGGCAGTCGCCAGCCAGGTATTCGGCATACACGTAGTCGCCATCGAGCAGGGCCAGGCCAGGCGGTTCGGCCAGCACCTGTTCGCGGCGGCCCTGCACGGCCACCTGCATGTAATCGCGCCAGACGGGCAGCGCCAGCGTCCCTCCGGTGGCGTTGCCCAGGCTCTTGGGCTGGTCGTAGCCGAGCCAGACGACGGACACGAGCCCCGAGGAATAGCCGGCGAACCAGGCGTCGTACGCATTGTTCGAGGTGCCCGTCTTGCCGGCCGCGTCGCCGCGTCCCAGCGCCAGCGCGCCGCGTCCCGTGCCGCTCTTGACGACGTCGCGCAGCATGCTGTCCATGACGTAGGCGTTGCGCGTGGAGATCACCTGCGTGCCCGGTGCCGGCGTGCCCTTGGCGCGCGGCGCCGCGTCGGAAAACAGCACCGCGCCGCTGCGGCTGCGCACTTCCTTGATCAGCTTGGGCGGCATCTGCACGCCGCCGTTGGCAAACACGGCATACGATTGCGCCAGCTGCAGCGGCGTGACGGCGCCCGCGCCCAGCGCCAGCGGCAGGGAGACGGGATTGCGCGCGCCCTCGAAGCCGAAGCGCGTGGCGTAGTGCTGCACGTAGCCGGGGCCGGCCGCCTGCATCAGGCTGACGGCCACCAGGTTTTTCGAGCGCACCAGGCCGCGCCGCACGCTGATGAAGCCTTCATAGTTGTTGCCGTAATTGCGCGGGCGCCACGGCTGCGCGCCCGTCTCCCGCGGCAGCAGCAAGCGCTGCGTATCGTCCACGGCCGTGCCGGGAAAATAGCCCTTTTCCAGCGCCGCCGAATACACGAAAGGCTTGAAACTGGAACCGGGCTGGCGGTAGGCCTGCATGGCGTGGTTGTAGTGGTTGCGGTAAAAATCGAAGCCGCCCGCCATGGCGACGATTTCGCCGCTGTGCGCCTCGACGGAAATGAGCGCGCCTTCCATCTCGGGCAGCTGGCTCACCAGCCAGCGGTTTTTCGCCGCGTCGTGCACCACGCGGATGACGCTGCCCTCGACGATGGCGCGCTTGCCATCCCACTGCAGCTTGCCGCCCAGGCGCGCATCCGATGCCGTCAGCACGATCTCGTCGCCATTGCGCAGCTGCGCCGTCAGCTGACGCTTGCCGCTCGTCTCGACCTTGCGCACCAGCGCGGCGCGCAGTTCGCCGCTGTCGGGGTAGGCGGCCAGCTGGCGCGCCACGCTGTCTGCGGAGGCGGTCAGGCGCGCTTCCGGGCCGCGATAGCCGCGCCGCGCCTGCGCGTTCAGCAAGCCATCGCGCAGCGACTTGTCGGCCGCGCGCTGCGGCGCCATGCGGATGGTGGTCGTCACGTCCAGGCCCATGCTGTAGGCGCCTTCCGGGTAGCTTTGCAGGATCAGCTGACGCGCTTCCTCGACCGCATACGCGGCCGCGTGCACGGAGCTGTTGCGGTCCTTGTTCAGGGCCAGTTTTTCCGCCACGGCGGCGTCGTATTCGGCCGGCGTGATGTAACCGAGTTCGCGCATGCGCTGCAGGATGTAATGCTGGCGCACGGTGGCGCGCTGCGGATTGGCGACGGGGTTGTAGGCCGACGGCGCCTTCGGCAGGCCGGCCAGCATGGCCGCTTCGGCGATGCTGACCTCGGCCAGCGGCTTGTCGAAATAGATGTTCGAGGCGGCGGAAAAACCGTAGGAGCGTTCGCCCAGGTAGATCTGGTTCATGTACAGCTCCAGCAGCTTGTCCTTGCCGTAGTGCTGTTCCAGCTTGTAGGCGAGCAGCATCTCCGTCAGCTTGCGCTGCACGGTCTTTTCGCGCGACAGGAAAAAGTCGCGCGCCACCTGCATGGTGATGGTGCTGGCGCCCTGCGCATGGTGGCCCGTGACGACGTTGGCCAGGGTGGCGCGCGTCAAGCCGTAAAAATCCACGGCACCATGCTCGTAGAAGCGGGCATCCTCGATGGCCAGCAGGGCCTGGCGCATGCGCAGCGGGATCTCCTTCAACGGCAGGAACTCGCGGCGCTCTTCGCCGTACTCGGCCAGCAGCTCGCCTTCGCTGGAGAAAATGCGCAGCGGCAGCGCGGGCTTGTACTGGGCCAGGTGCTCGACGGCCGGCAAGTCCCGCCATGCCTGGCGCAGCCACCAGCCGCCCGCGAGGGCTGCGGACAAGCCCAGGCCCAGGGTCAATCCCAGGCCGAATTTCAGCTTGCGCGCCAGCTTAGACTGCGGCTTGCGGGGGGGGTGGTCGTTCGCTTGTGCTTCCATGGTGGTATTCCCTTGCTGCCAGGAGGCCGCGCGCGGCGCTCCATCAAAGAGGCATTGTGCACTGCAACACACCCATCCTTATAAAAAGTAAGTATTATTTAGTATTGATAAATTTTTCTTATGTTAGGCAGTGGTCATGGATCTCAATCCCAAACACACGGAAGCGTTCCGCGCCGTCGTCGAAACGGGCAGTTTCGAGCAGGCCGCGTTGCGGCTGCATCTGACGTCGCCGGCCATTTCGCAGCGCGTGCGGGCGCTGGAAAGCCAGCTGGGCAATGCGCTGATCGTGCGCAGCCGTCCCGCGCGCGCCACGCGCATGGGCCAGCGCCTGATGCAGTATCTGAAGCGAGCCAAGCTGCTGGAAGCGGACTTGCAGGCGGAACTGGCGGTGCAGCAGGATGCCCCGCTGACCCTGGTGCTGGCGCTGAACGCGGACTCGATGGGCACCTGGTTCTTTCCCGCCCTGTCCGAGGTACTGATACGCGAGCGCGTGCTGCTGGACCTGACCGTGGAAGACCAGGACCACACCTACACCTTGCTGGAGACGGGCATGGCCATCGGCTGCATCAGCACGGAAGCCAAAGCCATGCGCGGCTGCACGGCCGAGCCGCTGGGCGTGATGCGCTACTGGCTGGTGGCCACACAAGCGTTCCGCCAGCAGTGGTTTGCGCACGGGCTGACGCGCAAGGCGGCGCGCACGGCGCCCGTGGTCGCCTACACGCGCAAGGACACCCTGCAATCGTCGTTCCTGCAAGAGGCGCTGGGCTTGCCCGAAGGCGCCTACCCCTGCCATTACGTGCCGGGCGCCACCTCGCACTTCAACGCCATCCGCTACGGCCTCGGCTACGGCATGGTGCCGGAATTGCTGCTGAAGGCGAACACGGATGGCGAGCTGGTGGAAATGCTCACGCCCAAGACGCCGGCCGACGTGGCCCTGTACTGGCACACGTGGAAGGTGCAGTCGCCGCGCATGGAGCAGCTGTCGCGGCACATCATCGCGGCGGCACGCAAGATCTTGAAATAATTATGGTGAGATCACTACCGCTGCATGCCCCAGCGTTTCAAGGTGACGCGCTCCAGGGTGCGAAAGCCGATGTTTTCCACGATTAAACCGATGACGATGACGGCTGCCAGGCCGGCAAACACCTTGTCCGTGTACAGCTCGTTGCGGTTCTGGAAGATGTACCAGCCCAGGCCGCCCTGCCCCGACGTCGTGCCGAACACCAGCTCGGCCGCGATCAGGGTGCGCCAGGCGAACGCCCAGCCTATCTTCAGACCCGAGACGATGGACGGCAAGGCGCCCGGCACGAGGATGTGCAGCACCAGCCGCAAGCCGCTCAGCCCGTAGTTGCGCCCCGCCATGCGCAGGGTTTCGGGCACGCCCTGAAAGCCCGCATACGTGTTCAGGGCCAGCGGCCACATCACGGAATGGACGATGACGAAGATCAAACTGGCGCGCCCCAGGCCAAACCACAGCAGGGCCAGCGGCAGCAGGGCGATCGCCGGCAAGGGATTCAACATGGCCGTCAGGGTTTCCAGCACGTCGCGCCCGATACGGCTCGATACTGCAAGCAAGGTCAGCACGAAGGCGGCCAGCACGCCCACCGCATAGCCTTGCAGCAAGACGACGAGGGACGCGGCCGTGCGCGTGAGCAATTCTCCGTTGGCGATGCCGCCGATAAACGCCTGCGCCGTCTGAATAAAGCTGGGCAGCAATAAATCGTTCTGCGTCCAGCGCGCCGCCCCTTCCCACAGCAGGGCCAGGCTGAGCAAAATGAATGCCTTGCGCCACAGCGCGTGCTGGCTCCAGCGCTGCCAGCGCGACAATGGCCGCTCGACGGTGACGCCGGCGGGCGGCGATGCCGCATAGACGAATTCCTGGCGGATGGGCGGCTCCAGCAGCACGTTCATACGGCCTCCCGTTGGACAGGCCCTGCTTGCTGAACGGGAACCACTTCCTCATCGAACAGCAAGCCGTGGATGCGGCTGCTGGCCGCCTGGAATTCCGCACTGCCCGCGCTGTGCAAGCCGAACTGATGACTGTTGAGTTCGGCGCGCACCCGGCCCGGATGGGGCGACAGCAGCAGGATGCGGTTGCCCACGACCAGCGCTTCCTCGATCGAATGCGTGACGAAGACGAGGGTAAAGCGCAGCTCCTCCCACAGGCGGCTCAGCTCTTCCTGCATCTTGCGCCGCGTCAAGGCATCGAGGGCGGCAAACGGCTCGTCCATCAACAGCACTTCCGGCTGCATGGCCAGGGCGCGGGCGATGGCCACCCGCTGCTTCATGCCGCCCGACAAGGTATGCGGATGGGCATCTTCAAAGCCCGCCAGGCCCACCTTGGCGATCCAGTGATGGGCGCGCTCGCGGGCCGCCAGCTTGTCCAGCCGCTTGCTGGCCAGCAAGGGGAACATGACGTTTTCCAGCACGGTCTTCCACGGCGGCAACTGGTCGAATTCCTGGAACACGACGACACGGTCCGGCCCCGGCTTGCTGATAGGAACGCCCTGCATGGCGATGCTGCCCGCGCGCGGCGCGATGAAGCCGGCCACGGCTTTCAGCAAGGACGACTTGCCGCAGCCCGACGGCCCCAGCAGCACGAAACGGTCGCCGCGGAACACGTCGAAACTGACGTCATGCGTGGCGCGCACAGTACGCTGTTCCGTGCGGTATTCCAGGCTGACATGTTTGACACTGAGCAAGGGTTCCAGCGCAAGCGGAGGACGTACCAGGTGAAAAGCGGGCGCGTTCATGTCAGCCTCCTTGCGTGATGGCAGGGTCGTCAAAGAAGTAATCGCGCCAGCTGTCAGGCAGGTTGCGGATGGCACTCACACGGTGCAAAAATTGCGCCAGTCCATAGGTATTTTGCGGCGCGATCTTGAATTGCACTTGCGGGTTGGCAAAGATTTTCAGCAGCAGATTGCGGTCCACCTTGCTCTTGTTCACCTTGATATAGATGTCGGCCGCGCCCTGCGGATTGCTGCTCGCGTACTGCGCCGCTTCGGCCAGGGCGGCGATGAAGGCGCGGTACGTCTTCGGATTGTCCTTGCGGTACTTTTCCGTCGCATACAGCAGGGTCGACGAGCTGGGCCCGCCCTGCACGTCGTACGAGTTCAGGATGATGTGGGCGTTCGGATTCTGCGCCAGCTCCTGTTCCTGGAACGGCGAATTGCCGAAGTGGCCCGTCAGCTCCGTGCCGCCGGCGATAATGGCCGCCGCCGCATCCGGATGCGGCAGGGTTTGCGTGATTTTATCGAGACGGGCAAATTCCTTGTCGCCCCACTGCTTCGCCACGGCCATCTGCAATATCCTCGCCTGGACGGACACGGAGACGGCGGGCAAGGCGATGCGGTCCTTGTCCGTCAAGTCGGCCAGGGTTTTCACCTTCGGATTGTTGCTGATCAAATAGTAGGGAAAATTACCGAGCGAGGCCACGCCGCGCACGTTCTGCCGTCCTTTGGTGCGGTCCCAGATCGTCAGCAGCGGCCCCAACCCGGCCCCCGCGATATCGATATTGCCCGACAACAAAGCGTCATTGATGGCGGGGCCGCCGGACAGGGTGATCCACTCGACTTTCACGTCGACGCCCTGCTGCTTGCCATGCTTTTCAATCAGCTTTTGTTCCTGCGCAATATTGAGCAGCAAGAAGGTGATGCCATGCTGGCCCGCGATGCGGATCTGGCCTTCGGCCCGGGCCATGTGCATGGCCATGCACAGCACGACAATGGTGGCGAGCAGGCGGCGGGAAAAGGTCAAGATCGGCAACATGGACACTCCTTGGTCAACTACGGTCAAAAATCAGTACGGCGCATCGCCTTCGATGGTCGTGCGGTAGAGTTTGCGGCGCTGCTCGGGCGGACACCCCGTCGCCAGATGCATCAGCGAGCGGTTGTCCCAGAACACCAGGTCGTGCGGCTGCCAGCGGTGCACATATAAATGCTCGGGGCGCACGCTGTGGGCGAACAGTTCGTCGAGCAGGGCGCGGCTTTCATCGGCGGGCAAGCCGACGATGCGCGTGGTGAAATGTTCGCTGACGAACAGGGCACGCCGTCCCGTTTCCGGATGCACGCGCACGACGGGGTGGGTCACGGGTTTGACTTCATCGATCTGCGCCTGCGTCAGCGCGGGGCGCCACGGGTTGCGCCGGCGCAACTCCTCATACTGGTTCAGGTAGCTGTGCTCGGCGCGAGCGCCGCGCACGGCGTGGCGCAGCGCGGCCGGCAAGCTTTCCCACGCCAAGTGCATGTTGGCAAATACGGTATCGCCGCCCTCGTCCGGCAACTCTTGCGCGTGCAGCATGGAGCCGAGGCTGGGCACTTCCTTGTACGACAGGTCGGAATGCCAGAAATGGCCCGCGTCACCCAGACCGATGGGCTGGCCATCTTCGACGATGTTCGAGATGATCAGCACCTCCGGCTGCGTGGGCAGCTGGAACTGGCGCAGCACGTGGATTTGCAGGGGGCCGAAGCGGCGGCTGAAATCGACTTGCTGCTGCGGCGTGATGCGCTGGTCGCGGAACACCAGCACGTGATGGTCGAGGTGGGCGTGGTGCAGGCGCTGGAAGTCGCCCAGCGACAACGGCTGCGCCAGGTCCAGCCCCAGCACTTGCGCGCCGAGCGGCGCGTCGAACGTTTCGATACGGAACTGGCTGGAAGAAAACGCGGGTTTCAGGACGGCCGACATGGGAACTCGACTAGAGTCTGGGGAAGTCCACTGTATGCCTGCGCATCGATCCTGCAAACGAAGCATTTCTGCTATGGATATGCGCGCCGCGTTGCGCCATGCTGCAACAGACGCTGTCACGCAATGGCACAGCGGCACCGGCTTTGCCCGGAAAGGGAGCTAGCACGCAACTTGCTTGTCTGCCAATCTTCAACCATCGACCAGGAAAACCATGCGCACCTACGCCCTGATGCTCGCCGTTCTGTTCGCTGTTCCCATCCACGCCCAGGATAGCCAGGATGAAGGCGATCTCAGCTACAAAGCCTATGTGCACAGCGACAAGCGCATCAAGTGTTTGTACGGTTATGCGGCCGACAAGACGGGCGACCATGCGGCGGCCGTCGCCATCTTTGAAGACTGCATCCGGCGCTGGAACGATGTGTATTCGATGATTTGGCTGGCCCAGCTGTATGAAACGGGCATCGGCGTCCCCAGGGACCTGGCGCAGGCGACGGCGCTGATGCGGCGCGGGGCCCATACCAACGATGACGCCGCCTATGCGCGGCTGGCGCGCTATCACTATGGCGTGGCGCTGGCCGAAGGCCGGGGCACGCCGCAGGACCTTCCCCAGGCCAAAACCTGGCTGCGCCAGGCGGCGCAGGAAGGCGTACGGGAGGCGGCCGATTACCTTGAGCGCCTGGAAGGCGCCGCGCCATAGACGCGGCGCGGCGCCAGCGCCGCTTTACGCCGTTGCTTCGTAGCGGGCCAGGCGGGTCGCCATGCGTGGCGCCAGCTCGTGGCCGGCAGCGACCGTCACTTCGAGGTCGTTCAGCAAGCCATCCTTCAAGCCGTAGACCCAGCCGTGGACGCTGAGTTCCTGGCCCCGTTCCCACGCATCTTGCACGACGGTGGTCTGGCACACGTTCAACACCTGCTCGACCACGTTCAGTTCGCACAGGCGGTCGCCGCGCTGGCGGCTCGTCAGCACGTCGCCCAGGTAGCGCTCGTGCTTCTGGCCCACGTCCTGCACGTGGCGCAGCCAGTTGTCGACCAGGCCGATGCGCGTGCCCGTCATGGCAGCATGCACGCCCTTGCAGCCGTAATGGCCGACGATGATGATATGTTTGACTTTCAGCACGTCCACGGCAAATTGCAGGACGGACAGGCAATTGAGGTCGGAATGCACGACCACGTTGGCAATATTACGGTGCACAAACACATCGCCAGGCGCCATGCCCAGCAATTCGTTGGCGGGCACGCGGCTGTCGGAACAGCCGATCCACAGGTATTCGGGCGAGGTTTGCGCTTCCAGGTTCTTGAAGAAGTTCGGGTCCTTCGCCACCATCGAGTCGGCCCAGCGGCGGTTACGCTGCAGCAGTTCCGCCAGGGCCGGGCCATTTTTCTGTTCGGTCATATCGCTCCCATTGTGTGCGTACGACTGAATTGGCCGCAGATCGCGCCCATAGGCCGGCGATGCGCGCACATTTTTCAGTCGTGATGAAAAAAACGCCGGGATGTTTCAGCATCCCGGCGCATGGTATTACGTGTGCTTACTCAAAAAAATCCTTGACCTTGTCTTTCCAGGTCTTGCTTTGCGGACTGTGCTTGGCACCGCCCTCGGTCGTCGACTTTTCAAAGTCGCGCAGCAGGTCTTTCTGTTTTTCCGTCAGTTTGACGGGCGTTTCGATGGCCACGTGGCAGAACAGGTCGCCCGCGTAACCGGAACGCACGCCCTTAATGCCCTTGCCTTTCAGGCGGAAGGTCTTGCCCGACTGGGTGCCTTCCGGGATCGTGAACGACACCTTGCCGTTCAGGGTAGGCACTTCGATTTCGCCGCCCAAAGCCGCCTTGGTGAACGAGATCGGCATTTCGCAATGCAGGTCGTCGCCTTCGCGCTGGAACACGGCGTGCGGCTTGATGTGGATTTCCACATACAGATCCCCCGACGGGCCGCCATTCGTGCCCGGTTCGCCGTTGCCGGACGAACGGATACGCATGCCGTTGTCGATACCGACTGGAATCTTGACTTCCAGCGTCTTGTTGCGCTTGATGCGACCGGCGCCGCCGCATGGCGTGCAGGGGTCGGTGATGACCTTGCCGCTGCCATGGCATTTCGGGCAGGTTTGCTGGATGCTGAAGAAGCCCTGCTGCATGCGCACCTGGCCGTGACCGCCGCAGGTACCGCAAGTGGTCGGCGACGTACCCGGCTTGGCGCCGCTGCCATGGCAAGTGTCGCACTTGTCCCAGCTCGGCACGCGAATGGTCGTGTCGAAGCCGTGAGCAGCTTGCTCCAGTGTAATTTCCAGGTTGTAGCGCAAGTCGGCGCCACGGTACACCTGTGGCCCCGCATTGCGGCTGCGTCCACCGCCGCCGCCAAAGATGTCGCCGAAGATATCGCCGAAGCTGTCGGCAAAGCCGCCCGCACCGCCGCCGAAGCCGCCACCGCCGCCCATGTTCGGGTCCACGCCGGCGTGACCATAACGGTCATACGCTTCGCGCTTTTCCGGATTGGTCAGCATCTCGTAGGCTTCTTTGACTTCCTTAAACTTTTCTTCCGATTCCTTGCTATCCGGATTGCGGTCCGGATGGTATTTCATCGCCAGTTTACGGTAAGACTTTTTGATCTCTTCTTCCGAAGCATTTTTTGCGACACCGAGTGTCTCGTAAAAATCACGCTTTGCCATGTTGTCGGCACCTTGCAGTCTATCTACTGATGTAAAAATTACACGAAAAAGCCGAGTCGAGTGCTGCGCTAGGCGCAGCGACTCGGCTCGGCCGGTCTTCGCGGCTAATCCCGCGATGTAGCGTTCAGCCCGGCTGCCCCCAGTTCATGGGAGCGCAAGACAATTACTTGCTGTCTTTGACTTCCTTGAAGTCAGCGTCGACAACGTCGTCCTGCTTGGCGCCTGCATCCGATGCGCCAGCAGCTTGCTGTGCACCTTCCGCGCCGCCGGCAGCTTGCTGCGCTTGCATGTCGGCATACATTTTTTCGCCCAGTTTCTGCGATGCGCTCGACAGTGCTTCCACCTTGGCGTCGATCTCAGCCTTGTCGCCCGCCTTGATGCTTGCTTCCAGGTCGGTGATCGCCGCTTCGATCTTCTCTTTCTCGCCCGCGTCCAGCTTGTCGCCGTATTCGGTCAAGGATTTCCGGGTCGAGTGTACCAGAGCATCGGCTTGGTTGCGCGACTCGGCCAATTCTTTGACCTTCTTGTCTTCTTCCGCGTTCAGCTCGGCGTCTTTCACCATCTTCTGGATTTCAGCCTCGGTCAAGCCGGAATTGGCCTTGATCGTGATCTTGTTTTCCTTGCCGGTGGCCTTGTCTTTCGCGCCGACATGCAAAATGCCGTTGGCGTCGATGTCGAAGGTCACTTCGATCTGCGGCGTGCCGCGCGATGCTGGCGGGATGCCTTCCAGATTGAACTCGCCCAGACCCTTGTTGCCGGCGGCGATTTCGCGCTCACCCTGGAAGACCTTGATGGTCACCGCAGGCTGGTTGTCGTCGGCCGTCGAGAACACTTGGCTGAACTTGGTCGGAATCGTCGTGTTTTTGTGGATCATCTTGGTCATCACGCCGCCCAGGGTTTCGATACCCAGGGACAGAGGGGTGACGTCCAGCAACAGCAAGTCCTTGCGTTCGCCCGACAGGACCGAACCCTGGATCGCTGCGCCCACGGCGACGGCTTCGTCCGGGTTCACGTCCTTGCGTGGATCCTTGCCGAAGAATTCCTTCACTTTTTCCTGCACCTTCGGCATACGGGTCATGCCGCCGACCAGGATGATGTCATCGATGTCCGACACTTTCACGCCAGCATCTTTGATGGCGGTGCGGCATGGTTCCATCGTGGCCGTGATCAGCTCTTCCACCAGCGATTCCAGCTTGGCGCGGGTCATCTTCAGGTTCAAGTGGACCGGTGCGCCGTTCGCCATGGCGATGTACGGCTCGTTGATCTCGGTTTGTTGCGACGACGACAATTCGATCTTCGCGCGCTCGGCCGAAGCCTTGATGCGCTGCAGGGCGATCGGATCTTTTTTCAGGTCGATGCCGTTGATCTTCTTGAACTCGTCGATGATGTAATCGATGACGCGCTGGTCGAAGTCTTCGCCGCCCAGGAAGGTGTCGCCGTTGGTCGACAGCACTTCGAATTGTTTCTCGCCATCAACATCCGCGATTTCGATGATCGACACGTCGAACGTACCGCCACCCAGGTCATACACGGCGATTTTACGGTCGCCTTTTTCGGTCTTGTCCAGGCCGAATGCCAGCGCTGCCGCGGTTGGCTCGTTGATGATGCGCTTGACGTCCAGGCCAGCGATACGGCCGGCATCCTTGGTGGCTTGACGCTGCGAGTCGTTGAAGTACGCAGGCACGGTGATGACGGCTTCGGTGACTTCTTCACCGAGGTAGTCTTCTGCCGTTTTTTTCATCTTGCGCAGGACTTCAGCCGAAATTTGCGGCGGTGCCAGTTTTTTGTCGCGTACGCCGATCCATGCATCGCCGTTGTCGGCTTTCATGATTTGGTACGGCATCAGCGCGATGTCTTTTTGGACTTCTTTTTCGTCGAACTTGCGACCGATCAGACGCTTGACTGCGTACAGCGTGTTTTTCGGATTGGTCACGGCCTGGCGTTTCGCTGGCGCGCCGACGAGAATTTCGCCATCTTCTTGATAAGCAATAATCGACGGCGTCGTGCGTGCGCCTTCAGCGTTTTCGATTACCTTTGGTTGACCGTTTTCCATGATGGAAACGCAGGAATTCGTGGTTCCCAGATCGATACCGATAATTCTACCCATGATTTTTTTCCTTTTATTTGCTAGATTTCAGATGGTTCTTATATGTGGCAAAGCGGCATGGTTTCAAGGCTTGCTTGATGCCGCCCTCTGATTATTTTGCTTGCGCGGTCGTGACAATGGCTGGACGCAGCAGGCGGTCCGCAATCATATAGCCCTTTTGCAGGACGGATACAATGGTATTGGCTTCCTGCTCCGCTGGCACCACGGCAACGGCCTGGTGTTTCATCGGATCGAGCTTTTCGCCCTGCACCGGCAAGACTTCCACCAGGCGGTTGCGCTCGAACGCGGCGTTCAATTGCTTCAGGGTCATCTCGACGCCTTCTTTCAGCGAGTCGATGGTCGGTGCTTCCACCGTCAGCGCCGTTTCCAGACTGTCTTTCACCGGCACCATGGCTTCGGCAAAGCTTTCCACTGCAAATTTATGCGCTTTAGCAACATCTTCCTGCGCACGGCGGCGAATATTTTCGCCATCGGCCTTGGCGCGCATGAAGGCATCGTGCATCTCTGCAAGACGCGCTTCGGTACTCGCCAGCTGCTCTTCCAAAGTAGGCTCTGCGGGAGTCGATGGGGCAGTCGCCGCGGCGTCCGCTTGCGGATTAGGTACAGCTTGGTTTTCCTGATCTTGCATCTAGAAAGCTCCTACAATCAATGACTTAAATGAGTTAGTCTAACTATCTTTACAACACTAACGGGCAGATGGGGCTATATCCTATTGTTTCAAGGGGTATGCGTGGCAAAACCGGAATTGCATCGATCCATGTTACAGCTTATTACAAAGCGCTTCCCATTTCGGCCAGCGATCCGTGCGCGCCCCCTTGATTTTCCAGGCTTCCCCCGGCAAAGCGGGCATTCTACCAGTCCCGCCACGGCCATCGCCACTGGCGGCGTTGCTATCTGGATAGTACTTTTGTCGCACCACACATGACAAAGCCGCGCAAGCGCGGCTTTTGATTATAAAAAAATCAATTATCTTTAATTCGTCGCGCCCAGTGCCAAGGCCGCCGCGCGCGCCTGCTCGCCCGCCCTCTTGTCCGCGTCGCGCTGCGGCGCCGTCTTCATCGTCGGCCAGCCGATCATATGTTGTTCCGCAATTTCCGCCATGCCCGCGATCCAGGCCGGCGTTTCGTTCAGGCAAGCGATATAGTGAAACTGCTGGCCGCCGGCCGTCTCGAAATCATGCTTGGCTTCCATGGCGATCTCTTCCAGCGTTTCCAGGCAGTCGCTGGTAAAGCCCGGACACAGCAGGTCGACGCGCTTGACGCCCTGCTGCGCCAGCGCCACCAGGGTCGGTGCCGTGTACGGCTGCAGCCATTCGGCCTTGCCGAAGCGCGACTGGAAAGTCACCACGTATTGCTCTTTAGTTAATTTCAACTTTTCCGCCAGCAGACGCGCCGTTTTCAGGCATTGGCAGTGGTAAGGATCACCGAGCAGCAAAGTACGCTTGGGCACGCCATGAAAACTCATCACCAGCTTTTCCGGACGGCCATGCGCTTCCCAGTGGTTCAGCACGGAATCGCGCAAGGCGTCGATGTACGTGTCGTGCTCGTGATATTGCTTGATAAAACGCAATTCCGGCACATTGCGCACCGTGGCGTAATGGGCGAATACGGCGTCGTAGATGGACCCCGTCGTCGTGCCCGAGTATTGCGGATAGGCTGGCAGGATGGCGATGCGCTCGCAGCCTTCACTTTTCAGCCGGGCCAGCACCTCGGGCAAGGAAGGCGAACCGTAGCGCATGGCCATGGCCACGGTCACACCGTCATGGCCACGTTCGGCCAGGGCGCCGGCCAGCAGTTTCGCCTGCTTTTGCGTATGCACTTTCAGGGGCGAGCCCTCGCGCGTCCAGATCGACGCGTATTTCTTGGCCGATTGGCCCGAGCGGAACGGCAAAATAATCAGGTTCAGGATGAACCACCAGACGATGCGGGGTATCTCCACCACGCGCGGGTCTGACAGGAATTGCTTCAAGTAGCGCCGCACGGCTGACGAGGTCGGCGCATCGGGCGTGCCCAGGTTGACCAGCACCACGGCGCTGCGGTCGATGCTGCCATGCGTGTACGGCGGTTCTGTTTGAAATGACATGAAGGCTCTTCGAAGGCGTTGGATGGATTAACCGACCATTATAGTTACATTGCGTCAACATCGGGAGTACTGCCAGACGATGGCAGCATGCCTGTCACGTCCCAGGTCAAATCGCGAGCAATTCGCGCGCATGCTTGCGCGTGGTGGCCGTGATTTCCAGGCCGCCCAACATGCGCGCCACTTCTTCCACGCGGGCCTTGGCGTCGAGCATGTCGATGCGCGACGCCGTCTTGCCGTTGTCCAGGGTGCTTTTAGCCACCTGGAAATGCTGATTCGCCTGGCTGGCCACCTGCGGCAAGTGCGTCACGCACAGCACTTGCCGTCCCTGCCCCAGGCGTTTCAGCAAGCGCCCCACGACTTCCGCGACGGCGCCGCCGATGCCGCTGTCGACCTCGTCGAAGATCAGGGTCGGCGTGGTGGTGGCGTGCGAGGTGATGACGGAAATGGCCAGCGCGATACGCGCCAGTTCGCCGCCGGAGGCCACCTTGGCCAGCGAACGTGGCGCCGTGCCCGCATGGCCGGCGACGAGGAACTCGACTTGCTCGAGGCCGTGGGCGGCCGGATCGCACGGGTGCAGCGCGATTTCAAAGCTGCCGCCCGTCATGCTCAGTTCCTGCATGGCGCGCGTGACGGCTTGCCCCAGCTCCAGGGCGGCGGCGCGGCGCGTGGCGGACAGGCGCTCGGCGACGGCACGGTACTCGGCCTCGATCTTCGCTTCCTGGCGCAGCAAGCCTTCGATATCGGAAGCGTCGGCCAGGTGCTGCAGCTTTTCCGACAGTTTAGAATGTTCCTCAGGCAACTCTTCGGGCGTGACGCGGAATTTGCGGGCCGTGCTGTGCATGGCTTCCATGCGGGCATCGAGCTGGTGCAGGCGCTCCGGGTCCAGCTCCACCCGGTCCAGGTAATTGTTCAACGCATACACGGATTCCTGCAGCTGGATGCGCGACGATTCGATCAGGTCGACGATCGGCTGCAATTCCGCATCGACGGACACCAGCTTGCCCAGCTTCTGGTTCAGGGCCGACAGTTGCGACACGATCGGATGATCTTCCTGTTCGGAAATGATCGCCAGGGCTTCCTGCGCCCCTTCGAGCAGGCTGGCCGCGTGCGACAGGCGGCTGTGCTCGTTCGTGATCTCCGTCCATTCGCCGGGCTTGGCGGCCAGCTTTTCCAGTTCGCCCACTTGCCATTCCAGGCGTTCGCGCTCGTACAGCACGTTGGCGGCATTCGTTTCGAATTCTTCTCGCTGACGCACGAGGGCGCGCCAGCGCTTGTGCAACGCCGCCACTTGCCGCGCATCCTGCTCCGCGCCCGCTTCGCGCGCCGTCGCCTGGCCGTCGAGCAAGGCGCGCTGCGCCTCGCTTTTCAGCAAGGACTGGTGCGCATGCTGGCCGTGGATGTCGACCAGCATGTCGCCCAGTTCGCGCAGCTGCGCGGCCGTGGCGGGGATGCCGTTGATATACGCCTTCGAGCGGCCCGCATTGTCGATCACGCGGCGCAGCAGGGCGCCGCCATCGTCGTTGGCGAATTCATTGGCCACCAGCCAGGCCTGCGCCACCTCGCTGACGGAGAAATCGGCCGTGATGTCGGCCTTGGCCGCGCCTTCGCGCACCACGCTGGCGTCGCCGCGCCCGCCCAGCGCCAAGGTCAGCGCATCGATGAGGATGGACTTGCCGGCGCCCGTCTCGCCCGTCAGCACGCTGAAGCCGGCGGAAAATTCCAGTTCAATGGTATCGACAATGACAAAATCGCGGATGGACAGTGTATGGAGCATGGCTTCTGTGGTTAGGCGGCGCACCGCAGGTTGAGGTGGAGAAACTATTAGCTGAGCTTGCCCTCGCCCGACGGGTACTCATTCCAGTGCAGTTTTTCACGCAGGGTGTTGTAGTAGCTCCACCCTTCCGGATGCAGGAAGGTAATCGTATGGGGTGATCGGCGGATCAGGATGCGGTCTTGCTGCACCAGGCTGGCAAAGGTCTGCATGTCGAAATTGACGCTGATATCGCGCCCGCGCACGATTTCCACGACGATCTGACTGGAATCGGGCAAGACGATGGGGCGGTTCGACAGCGCATGCGGGGCGATCGGCACGAGCACGATGCCGCCCAGGGTCGGATGCAGCAGCGGGCCGCCGGCCGACAGCGAATACGCGGTCGAGCCCGTGGGCGTGGAAATGATCAAGCCATCCGAACGCTGGTTGTACATGAAGTGACCGTCGACCTCGACGCGCAATTCGGCCATGCCTGCGCCGCCGCCGCGCGAGACGACGACGTCGTTGACGGCCATGCCCACGTGGATCGATACGCCATCGCGCAGCACGCTGCCTTCGAGCAAGGTGCGGCGTTCGGCCTTGAAGCGGCCGCCCAAAATTTGCGCCAGCACGGGCAGCATACGCTCGAGCGGGATATCCGTCATGAAGCCCAGACGCCCCTGATTGATACCGATCAAAGGGACGTCGAATGGCGCCAGCTGGCGCGCAATGCCGAGCATGGTGCCGTCGCCGCCCATGACGATGGCGCAATCGGCGGCGGCGCCGATCTCGGCCGCCGACATGGCGCGCACGCCGGGAAACGCCAGGTTCAGGTGCGCGGCCGTCTCCGCCTCGAAGACCACCGTGTGACCCAGCACTTGCAGGAAATCGACGATGCTTTTCACGGGCTCGGCAATGCCATCCGTATTCTGGCGCACGACCAGGGCGATGGTCTTGGCGCCCAGGTTGAAGCGCTCGCCCGGGGCTGGCAAGGTCGCGGCTGGCTGTTCGGCTCGCTGGTCGGCGTAGTTATCGACGGGCATAAAAATCTCGGTAGTGAATTCGGTGGCAAACCGCCCCTGGCTGTCGCGTCGCACGCCGGCATCGCATGATACTGTATATATGCACAGTATAGTGCGGCTGTCGTGTGCCCGCAAGGGGCGTTCCTGGTGTTGCACGCAGTGTAGCGCAGAAAAAGAATCGTCCATGCGTGCGCCAGCGCTCCCTGCATGGACAAATCCGCTTGCATGCGCCCTGGTGCGGCAGGAAACTGATTTCACGTCAATTTTTCTGTCAGGAGGCCATATGGTTAACCAGCATAGCGAACGCAAGATCAATACCGATGAAAAGGTGAAAAATGACGGCGTCGACCGCCTGCCGCACGAGCGCGACGAATCGCCCGATGCGCAAAACGTGCGTCCGCGCAAGATCATGCAACAGGCGGCCAGCGACCTGGAACAAGGCCTGGTCGACACGGACCGCCACGCGCAACCGGGCGTGGAAAAGGTCAAGCCCGCCGCGCCGCAGCAAGCCCGTCCCGACTCGCAACTGGAACCAAAGAAGGCGCGCTGACTCCAACTCTCACGCTGCGATTGTTTTCGGAGTACGCCATGCACCGTTACGCCCGTTCCTTCCTGCTGGCAGCTGTCTGCGGCGCCAATCTCGCCCATGCCCAGGCGCCCGCCATGCCCGTGGGCTTCGGCCCGCAGCCCGTGCTGCCTGCGCCGGACAAGCAGCTGATTCCCACCCTGAACGTGGCGCCCGTGCAGCGCTGGACGGCCGGGCAGCGCCCCGCTGTCGCGGCGGGCCTGGCCATCCAGGCATATGCGCGCGACCTCGACCATCCGCGCTGGCTGTACGTCTTGCCGAATGGCGACGTACTCGTGGCGGAAACGAACGCCCCGCCGAAACCGGAAGATGGCAAGGGCATCAAGGGCGCCATCATGCAGATGCAGATGAAAAAGGCCGGTGCGGCCACGCCCAGCGCCAACCGCATCACCCTGCTGCGCGGCGTCGATGCGAATGGCGTGGCGCAGACGCGCAGCGTGTTCCTGCAGGGACTGAATTCACCATTCGGCATGGCCCTGGTCGGCAACGAGCTATACATCGCCAATGCCGACGCCTTGATGCGCTTTCCCTACATCACCGGGCAAACGGCGATCACGGCGCCGGGCGTGAAGGTGATGAATTTACCCGTCGCCAGTCCCGACGGCAAATTTCTCTATGTTGCCGTCGGCTCGAACAGCAACGTGGGCGAAAACGGCATAGCGGCCGAAGATGGCCGCGCCGCCATCTGGCAATTCACGCGGGCCACGGGCAAGGCCCGCGTGTATGCGACGGGCTTGCGCAATCCCGTGGGCCTGGCCTGGCAGCCCAGGACGGGCGCGCTGTGGACGGCCGTCAATGAGCGCGACGAGCTGGGCAACGACCTGGTGCCCGACTACATGACGTCCGTCAAGGACGGCGCCTTTTATGGCTGGCCCTACAGTTATTTCGGCCAGCACGTCGATGCGCGGGTCACGCCGCCCCGTCCCGAACTGGTCGCCACGGCGCTTACACCCGACTACGCGCTGGGCGCGCACACAGCCTCGCTGGGACTGGCGTTTTATGACGCCGCCCTGCTGCCCGAACGCTACCGGGGCGGCGCCTTCATCGGCCAGCACGGCTCGTGGAACCGCAAGCCCTTCAGCGGCTATAAAGTCATCTATGTGCCCTTCGCCAATGGCGTGCCCAGCGGTCCTCCGCAGGACGTCGTCGCCGGCTTCCTCGACAAGGCTGGCCATGCGCATGGGCGCCCCGTCGGCGTGGCCGTCGACAAGGCGGGCGCGCTGCTGGTGGCGGACGACGTGGGCAATGTCATCTGGCGCGTCACGCCGGCGCCGTGAATGCATCGACGCCGCGCATGCGCCCCCTGTGTGGCGCAACGAACGGAAGCGCCAGGGTGGGGCGCGCATGATGGATGCTCGAACCACGCAAGGAGTACATCATGAAAAAAACAGGATCAGCCGTCTGGAGTGGCGGCCTTAAGGATGGCAAAGGGTTTATTTCCACCCAAAGCGGCGCGCTCGACAATGTGGCCTATGGTTTCAACACGCGCTTCGAAGACGGTCCCGGCAGCAATCCGGAAGAACTGATCGGCGCTGCCCACGCGGCCTGCTTCACCATGGCCCTGTCCGGCCAACTGGGCGAGGCGGGCTTGCGCGCCACCGCCCTGAAAACCACGGCCGATGTCAGCCTGGAAAAGATCGATGGCAGCTATGCCATCACGGCCGTACACCTGACCCTGGTGGCCACCATTCCCGGCGCCACCGACGAAGCGTTCCAGGATGCGGCCCTGCGCGCCAAGCTCGGCTGCCCCGTATCGAAGCTGCTGGCCACGGAAATCACGCTGGACGCTCATCTGGAGTAATTCCAGAGGCACTAACCTCACCGTCCGCGGCTGTCCTGCCACCAGGGCAGCCGGGGCGGTCTCGGCAAGAAAGCCGTAAAACGCATAAAATCCTGCCATTCCCCTATTCATATCAAGGATTTACGATGCGTATTTTGCACACCATGTTGCGGGTCGGCGACCTGCAGCGCTCCATCGATTTTTACACGAACGTCCTGGGCATGAAGCTGCTGCGCACCAGCGACAATCCTGAATATCAATACACCCTGGCCTTCGTCGGCTATGGCGCGAACCCGGACCATGCGGAACTGGAGCTGACGTATAACTATGGCACCACCAGCTACGAGCTGGGCACGGCGTACGGCCACATCGCCATCTCGGCCGACGACATCGTCGCCGCCTGCGACGCGGCACGCGCGAATGGCGGCAACGTCACGCGCGAACCGGGTCCCGTGAAAGGCGGCAACACGGTCATCGCCTTCATCACCGATCCGGACGGCTACAAGATCGAATTGATCGAACGCAAGTTCGACGGCCAGGGCGGCGGCCTGTAATTCCTCAGTCTGGCTCTGCGGCCGTTGCAATGGCCGCGCGCAGCCAGGCGATGCCCGCATCGCCGTCCGTGCGGCGGTGCCGTATCGCTTCAAACGCAAACGGTGCGATGGCAAACGGCGCGGAGCACAGCGTCAGCCCTTGCGCGGCGCTGCCCTGCACGGCGCGCCGCGCCACCGTCAGGATCAAATCCGTCCCCATCACCACCTCCGGTGCGACCGTCCAGTACGGCACGCGTACGGCGATGCGGCGCGCCTGGCCCAGCTGCGCCAGCGCCGCATCGACTTCGGCCGCCATGCCGCCTTCGCCGGACGCCACCAGCACGTGGGGGCGCGCCAAATAGGTCTGCAAGCTCAAGGACTCGCCCGGCGCCAGGCTGGCCGGATCGAGCGCGCACACGAACGTTTCCTCGAATAAGGTTTCCCTGTGCAACTGCTCGGGCAGTTGCGGGAACACGCCCAGCGCCAGGTCGATGTCGCCATCCTGCACGCCAGCCACCACGGCTTGGCGGCTGGCATAGCTGACGGCCACGTCGATGCCGGGCGCTTCCACGCGCAAACGCCGCAGCAAAGCGGGCAAGATCAGCGCCGCGCCGTAATCCGACATGGCCAGGCGAAACACGCGCTGCGCCGTGGCCGCTTCGAAGACGGCGCCGCCCAGCACCGAGCGCACGCTCTGCAAGGCTTCAGCCAGGGGCCGCGCCAGCGCCAGGGCGCGCGCCGTCGGCTGGAAACCGCCCTTGCCGCGCAGCAGCAGCGGATCATCGAGCAGATGGCGCAGGCGCGCCAGCGCATGGCTGACGGCAGGCTGGCTCATGTGCAGGCGTTCGGCCGCGCGCGACAAATGGCGCTCGCTCAGCAGCGCGTCCAGGATCACCAGCAAGTTCAAATCGACGGCCCGCAGATTATTCGTTTGGCGCATATTTTGATGACAAACTACGAATTGGATTTAATCATGACAGCATAATACGATGACGCCATCAACTCAACACGCAGGGAGTCGCACATGAACGGATGGATCACCTTGTTTGCCCCGCTGGCCATGCTGGCCGGCGCCGTCGTCCCCTTCCAGGCGGGCGCGAATGCGGCGCTGGGCCGCAACCTGGGCCACCCGCTGTGGGCCACGCTCGCCTCGCTGGCCGTCAGCGCCGTGCTTGCTTTACTGGTGATGCTGGCCTGGCGGGTGCCCGCGCCCGATCTCCACCTCGCCATGCGCGGACCGGGCTGGTCCTGGCTCGGCGGCGCGGCCGGCGTGTTTTATATTACGGCCGCGCTGATGCTGGCGCCGCGCATGGGTTCAGGCCCCTTCATGGCAGCCGTCATCGGCGGGCAGATGCTGGCCGCGCTGGCCATCGACCGCTACGGCTTGCTGGGTTTTACCGTGAAGCATATTTCTCCGCTGCACTGGGCCGGCGCTGGCCTGGTGGTGGCTGGTGTCGTGCTGACACAGTTCGCCAACAGCCGCGCCGCGTGACAAGACCGCCAGACGAAAAAAAACCAGCGCCGCTGCCGGTGCTGGTTTTCATGTAGAGCAAGAGCGCGCTTACTTGTCGAGCAAGGCATTGACGGGCATCAAGTCCGTTTCCTTCAGGGTGCCGGCGGCAGCCTTCAGGCGCAAGCCGTTCATGATGGTGTCGTAGCGGGCTTTCGACAGGTCTTTTTGCGTCGAGAACAATTGTTTCTGCGCGTTCAAGACGTCGATATTGATGCGCACGCCCACTTGATAGCCGAGCTGGTTCGACTCCAGCGCCGACTTGCTCGACACTTCCGCCGCTTCCAGCGCCTTGACTTGCGCCAGGCCGCTATTGACGCCCAGGAAGGCCTGGCGCGCGCCTTGCGATGCCGCGCGGCGTGCCGTTTCCAGGTCGTTGCGGGCCTTGTTTTCCAGCGCGATCGATTCGCGCACCTTGCTCGTCACGGCAAAGCCGCTGAAGATGGGGATGCTCCACTGCACGCCGATGGCGTTGTTGTTATTGCCGCTGCCATTGCCGCCACCCGAGGTGTAGGTATGGCCCGCGTTGGCGATCAGGTCCAGCGTCGGGTAGTGGCCGGCACGGTTGCGGCCGATGTCGCGCTTGGCCGATTCCACGTTGAACTGGGCCGTGACGACGCTGTAGTTCTGCTCTTCCGCCGAGCTCACCCACGGTTCGATGGCAGCCGGTTCCGGCGCGCTGATGACCACGCCCGCGCGCATCGGCGCCAGCGAGGTCGGCGCTTCGCCGATGATGGTTTGCAGGGCGCTGCGCTTGTTGGCCAGGTCATTGATGGCGGCAAATTCCTGCGCCACCACCAGGTCGTAGGCCGCTTGCGCTTCGTGCGTGTCGGTAATCGTTTGCGTGCCGACTTCGAAGTTGCGCTTGGCCGATGCCAGCTGCTCCGTCGTGGCGACTTTTTGCGCCTGCGTGGCGCCCAGGTTGTCCTGTGCGCTGAGCACGTCGAAATACGCCTGCGCCACGCGCGTGATCAAGTCTTGCTGGACTTGCGCAAATTGCGCTTCAGCAATCGCCTGCGCCAGCTTGCTTTGCTGGTAGGTTTCCCAGCGGTCCCAGCGGAACAGCGGCTGCGCCAGGGTCAGGTTGTAGCTGTTCGTGCGCACGTTCACGGACGGCGAGGTGATCTTGTTGCCGCCCGCGTTCTGCAGAATCTGCTCCTGGTTGCCACGCGTATTGCTGCCCGACGCGGAGATTTGCGGCAGCAAGCCTGCCAGCCCCTGCGGCACCCGCTCCATCCCGGCCGACAGGGCCGCGCGCGCGCTGGCGTACTGCGCGTCATTGGCCAGCGCCTGCTGGTACACCTGGATGAGATCGGCCGCCTGTGCTTGCAGCGAGCATGTCATCGAGACAAAGGCGCTGGTCATCAGCACGGCGATAAGGGGTTTCCGCATTGCATTTCTCCGTTGGAGTCGTCAAAAGTTGATGGAATCAAAAATCGGTTACAGCCTGCCTGGCGGCCGCGCCGGCGGGAGCGGGGTACAGGCCTCCGCAGGCATGCAGCAAAACATGCCTGGAAGTGCATCTACTGCGAATTAACTTAGTATTTCGGCATGGCGCTGTCGACTTGCAGCGCCCAGGCATGCACGCCGCCCGTCAAATTACTGATCTTGCCAAAACCATTGCGTTCCAGGAAGGCCGCCACTTGCATGCTGCGCATGCCGTGATGGCAGATGCAGACGATCTCGGCGTCTTCATCGAGGTCATCGATGCGCGCAGGAATCGAGTTCATCTGCATCAAGGTGGCACCGTCGAGGTGGCACAGGTCGAACTCCCACTGCTCGCGCACGTCCAGCAAAACAGGACGGGGGCGGGAAGGGTCAGCCAGCCAGGCGGCCAGCTGCGGTGCACTCAAATGCTCCATCGAATCGGTCGCCTCAGAACTGGAAATGCGACGGCGCCACGGCTTGCAGCGGCGGGACATTGGTTTCAAACAGCTTGCGCGTGTCGTAGGCCTTGTCCGAGCTGCGCGTGATCAAATGCGCCGACATGATCGGCGCTTCGCCGATGATGGCCAGGATGCGGCCGCCGACTTTGACTTGTTGCAACAACGCTTCCGGCAGCACGGCCAGGGCGCCGGACACGACGATCACGTCGTATGGCGCGCCCTTGCTCCAGCCTTGGGCGCCGTCGCCCAGTTCCACGGTCACGTTGGTCACGCCGTTGGCAGCCAGGTTCTGCTCGGCCAGGGTTTTCAATTGGGGAACGATTTCCACGCTCGTCACGTGACGCGCCTTGTGCGCCAGCAAAGCGGCCATGTAGCCGCTGCCGGTGCCGATTTCCAGCACATTTTCATGCTTCTTGACGGCTACGTCCTGCAAAATGCGCGCTTCCAGCTTTGGCGTGAACATGCATTCGCCGCCGCCCAGTGGAATTTCGGTGTCGACGAAGGCCAGGTTTTTATAGGCGGCGGGCACGAAATCTTCACGCTTGACCACGTTCAACAACTCCAGCACGTCGATATCCAGTACGTCCCATGGACGGATCTGCTGTTCGATCATATTGAAGCGGGCTTGTTCGATATTCATCTTTGGACTCGGTAAGTGAAGTAATAATCCGCCATTTTATCGTTGAACTGGCTGAAAGCACATGTTAACCATAAAGGCGGGGAATGGAGGAAATTTGCGACGATCTGCAGATTTGGGGGGGCGAACCTTGGAAAAGGGGTAACTGAACGGTAGTAGCCAGGCCCGGTGCATCAGCTTTTCCCGGGCGCCTCCGCCTGCAGGCTGCGCACGCTCATGTCGATAAAGGCGTCCATATAGGCGAGCGGGTCGATATTCTTGACCTCGCACGGCACGAAGGAGTGCGTCCACATCATGAGCATGGTGACGGGCGCGCTGAGGATGGTGCTGACCAGAACGGGATCGATCTGACGGAATTCGCCGCGCTGCATGCCCCGTTCCAGCAGGCTGACGATCAGCCCATTGCCGCGCGTGACGACTTCTTCGTTGTAAAACTGCGCCAGTTCCGGGAAATTGTTCGCTTCGGCCAGCATCAGCTTGGTCAATCCGGCCAGTTTGGTGGCGCCGAATTCTTCCCACCACTGCATCATCACCTTGCGCAACAATTCAGCGCTGGTGCTGTCCGAAGCGGCCATGCTGTCTTCCGCCTCGCCGATCGACTGCACGATATTGTCGCGCACCACGGCCTTGAACAGCTCTTGCTTATTCTCAAAGTACAGGTACAGGGTGCCTTTCGACACGCCGGCCCGCTTGGCCACATCCTCCAGGCGCGTCGATGCGAAGCCCCGTTCGACAAACAGGTCGAGGGCGGCGGCGAGCAGTTCCTGCGGGCGGGCATCCTTGCGCCGCTCCCAGCGGGGCTTGGTATCAATCGGGGCTTGCATGTATCTTTCCAAATAACTTACTTTTGAGTCATTAATAGTAGCCCTGTCTATCGGCAAGGTCAAGCGCGGAGCATCGCCCGGCACGCCGAACACGGGTATTGTACGCTCCGTGTCAACGTTGGCGGCACCTCCTCTGGCCCCGGACCCATGGCGCTGGGTGAACCAGAATGCGTTTCAGCCCCCGTTTTGCGCAGTTCATCGCATTGGCGTTCAGCAAAGACAGGCGCTTTGCTATCTTGGCATCGACAGCACGGCAGCCGCGGCGCGGCAGCCGGCTTATTTCTTGTCCTGACCTAAAACAATCATAAAGGAAACACCATGCGTACCTTGCTGGCCCTGTGCTGTGCCCTTGCCCTCGGCGGTTGCGCCATCGTCATCAATCCCAACGATGGCGAAGTGCGCCATGCGGACTCGGGCGGCAATGCCATCCAGGGCAACGAGCAAATGAGCCGCGACGTGCGCCAGGTCGGCAACATCAACACGCTCGACATCGACAGCATGAAGCGCATTGATATGAAAATCGACGTGCGCGTGGGGCCGGCAACGTCGCTGGTGATCGAAGCGGACAGCAACCTGCAGCCGCGCATCCATAGCGAAGTGAGCGGCAATACCCTGCGCATCTGGAGTGACAGCAACATTCGCAGCAGCAATGGCATCCACGTCATCTACACAACACCGCAATTGAGGAAGATCACCATTTCCGGTTCGGGCCGCCTGGTGGCCAGCGGTTTCAATGGCGAGGATTTCAGCCTGGAGCAGCGCGGTGCGATGAAGAGCGAATTGTCGGGCACGGTGGGGCGCCTCGACGTGGCCAACAATGGCTCGGGCAGCATCAACGCGGCCGCCCTCGCCAGCGGCAACACGGACGCGGTGCAAAACGGTTCGGGCAGCATCCAGCTGGGCAGCGTGCGCGGCGAACGCATCAACGTGGCCGTCAACGGCTCGGGCAGCATCAGCGCCAGCGGCGCCGTGCAGCGCCTCGACGCCAACGTGAATGGCTCGGGCGACATCAACCTGGCCGCCCTGCGCAGCGACGTTGCCTATCTGGCGAGCAACGGTTCCGGCGACATCGACGTCACCGTCCAGAATGAAGTCAACGCCCGCGCCAGCGGTTCCGGCCGCATCACCGTGCATGGCGACCCGGCCCGCCGCACCCTGACGGGCAAGCGCGTCAGCATCGTGCGCTAGGCAAGCGGCGGGAAGCGGCAGGCCGCGCCGACTTGCTATACTGTCGGCCCCTGATCCCCTTCCAGCCATCGCCATGCCGTCCTGCGCCTGCTCCCTGGCAGCCGGATGGCAAGCTGGTCGTCCACTAAAGAATAACCATGAACTGCCGCGACCACTGCGGAGCGTGCTGCATCGCTCCCTCCATCACCAGTCCGATACCGGGCATGCCAAACGGGAAACCCGCTGGTGTCCGCTGCGTGCAGCTGGGAGACGATAGCCGCTGCCGCATTTTCGGACAGCCGGAACGGCCGGCGTTCTGCGCAGGATTGCAGCCGTCGGCAGAGATGTGCGGCGCAAGCCGCGAACAGGCGATACGCTGGCTCGACGACCTGGAGCAGGCAACGGCGCCGCAGACTTGAAGAGAATGCCTAGGCCTTCGGCAACATGGTCAGCACCATGCGGAACTTGACGTCCCCGGACTGCATGCGCTGATAGGCTTCGGCCGCACGTTCCAGCGGCATGGTTACGATATGCGGACGCACGCCGGCCAGCACGCTGAAAGCAAGCGTCTTTTCATTGTCATACGGCGTGCCGGTGATCGAGCCGAGCACGCCGCGTTCGCCCACCACCAATTTACCGGAAGACACGAGCAGCGGATCTTTGCCCGCGCCCAGCACGACCAGCCGTCCGGCTGGCGCCAGGCCATCCATCAGCGCCGTCACAGCGGCCGCGCTAGAAACGGTGGTGATGACCGCCTGCGCCCCGCCATGCGCTTGCAGCACGGCGGCCGCATCCTCGGCCAGGCTGTCGACATACACGTGCGCGCCCAGCTCCAGCGCATCCTGCGCAATATCGCCGCCGCGCCCGATCGCCACCACCTTGAAGCCCATGCGGCGCGCATACTGCAAGGCCATATGCCCCAGGCCGCCGATGCCCAGGATGGCGACCGTATCGCCCGCCTGCGCCCCGCTCTTCTTGAGCGCATTGAAGGTGGCAAGGCCCGCGCACAGGATGGGCGCCGCCTCTTCCGCATCGAGCTGCCCGGGAATCGATACCAGGCCGGTGACGCGCGCCAGCATCATCTCGGCATAGCCGCCGTCGCGGCTGGCGCCCACGAACGGCTGGTCCTGACATAACTGGAAACGGCCTTGGCGGCAGGGCGGGCAGGCGTTGCAGTGGCCGCCCAGACGGCCGACGCCGACGCGCTGGCCGATTTGCCAGATGCCCGGCGTGTGTTCGCCCAGCGCGACGATGCGCCCGACCACCTCGTGACCGGGCACGCGCGGCGGCTGCAGCGCCGGGTCGGCGCCGTCGATATCGGCGCTGTCGGCGCCGCAGATGCCGCAGGCTTCGACGGCAATCAAGACTTCGCCCACGCCGGGCAGCGGCGTGGCGCGCTCGACCAGTTCCAGCACGCCGGGGCGGCTCACTTGCATGGCGCGGTAAGTTGTTTTCATCTTCATTTCTCCTTCGTTGAGTTAAGTCACGGAATCGCCGGGCGCTGCTGCGCCGCTTGCCAGGCTTGCACGCCCAGAGCGGCCGCCTCGACCGCGCCGGCCAGATAGCCGGGAAAGCGCGGCGACCATTCGCTGGCGATGGCCGTCAGGCGGCCCTGCCAGGGACCGGCCGCAGGCGCCGCTGCCGGGGCGTGACCGTGCTCGCCGCCGGCGTCGAGGTCGGCGGCGGTGGCGGTCAGCGCATCCTGCGACCAGTCCTTGATGGCATCGGTGCGCGGCACGGCCGCTTGCGGGCCGAACAGCCGTACCAGCTGGGCCCGGCAATGCGCCAGCAAGACCCCATCGTCCAGGCGCTGGCGCGTGCGTGCCGGCACGGCCAGGAAACCAAACAGGGCAGCGCTGCCGCCCGGCATCGAGGCATCATGGATCTCGCCCAGCGGCCCGCTCTGGCTGCGCGCCGAACCGGACAAGCCCTGTTCGCGCCAGAACGGCCGCTCGTAGACGGCGACGTACTTCGCATGGGGCGCCATCCAGGTGGCGGTGGCGGTCCACCCGCGCGCCAGCGCCGCAGGCAGGGCCGGCTCGTACGCGATACCGGCGGCAGCCAGGCGCGGCGGCAATGCCAGCAGCACGTGGCCGGCGCGCCACGCGGTGACGGCGCCCGCCGCATCCGCGCTCGCCACTTCGACGTGCTCGGCCGCATGGCGCAGGCGCAGCACCTGTTGTCCGGTGACGATGTGCGTGCTGCGCAAGGTGCCGCGCAAGGCATCGGTCAGCGCATTCATGCCGCCAATCAGGCGCATCGATGGCGGCGCGCTCGCGTACGTGCGCATGCGCACCGGCGCCTCCCCCGCGGCGCGCTGGTACAGCATATCGCCCTGGTCGTACTGGGCGAAGCGCTGCAGCCCCAGCCCGTCGACCAGCTGGTGCAGCGCGCACTGCTGCTCGGGCCAGAACCAGGCCGGGCCCAGGTCGAAGCGGTCGCTGCCGCCAGCTGCCTGCATGCCGGCGATACGCCCGCCGATGAAATCGCGCGCTTCGAGCACGACGACATTGGCCACGCCCAGCCGCTCCAGCAAGTGGGCCGCGTACAGGCCGCTCAGGCCGGCGCCGATAATGATGATGCGTGCGTGTTGCATGCTGATCCTTTCAAAGTCGTGTCCGCCACATGCCGGACTTTCAGGTAAACGGTGGCTCCCTGCGCACCGGCAACGATGGCGGGCAAGGTGCCGGCAGGCAGGCGCATCCAGCTGCGCGGCGCGCAGGCATGCTGGCGTGCGTGCACCTCGCCCTCGAGCACCAGCAGTTCCTGGCCGCCGCCTGCCTCGGCCAGCAAGGCTTCATGCGGCATCAGCCGCTGCAGGCTGACCTGCTCGGCAGCATCGTCGAACAGCGGACAGACGGCCCGCCCCCGCTGCTCGCGCCAGTTGGCGGGGTCACGGGTGTCGATGCGGACGTGGCGCTGTTCGCGCGGCTGCATCTGCTGCAACTTGACGAAGATCACCGCCCCCGCGCCGCTCGACGGCCGATGGCTGGAGCCGGGCGGATTGCGCAAATACCAGCCGGCGGGATAATCCACGCCGTCTTCGGAAAACGTGCCGTCGAGGACCAGGATTTCCTCGCCGCCCGGATGCCGATGCGGCGGGAAGAAGGATTCGGGCGCATAGCGCACGATGCTCGTTGCGCGCGCTTGCTCGGCGCCGATGCGATCGAGCATGATGCGCTCGACGCCGCCCTGCGGCGACGCGACCCAGCGGTACTGGTGCGGCGCCAGGATGACGGGGCGCGAAAAATCGGCATTGATCAGCATGACAAACTTCCAGAGTTGAAAAAAACGGCCAGCGCCAGCCACGGCATGGCGCCCTGGCCGGCGGTGGCGGCGGCCCGCGCTTACTGCTTCGGCAGCTGTTGGTAGGCTTCCATCACGCGCGCCGAATACGTCAGCGCGGCGCCCGTATTGAGCGCGATCGCCACGCCGAGCGCTTCGGAAATTTCTTCCAGGGTCGCACCGGCTTCCACCGCTTTCTTCGTGTGCACCGAGATGCAGCCGTCGCAACGCGTGGTGATGGCCACCGCCAGCGCGATCAGTTCGTGGATCTTCGGCGCCAGGTGGCCGGTCTTGGCGGCGGCGCCGTCGATGGCCATCACGCCGCGCATCACGTCGGGGCTCTGCGCGGCGTAATCGCCGACTTTTTCCAGCAGGGAGTCGCGGTAGGTGTTCCAGTCTTGCATCATGATTTTTGCTCCAAAAAAGGGAATAGTAGGTAGCAGCGGGCGGGTGCCCGCTTACGCCACGGTATAAATGCGCACGTCGGGCGCCGCGTCCAGCAGCGGCGTGAGCGCCACCACCACGTCGCTGTTGAACAGCGCGCTTTGCAGATAGGCATTGGCGTTGCCCACGCTGTCGAAGCCATGCAGCACTTGCACGTCTTCCTCGCGGATCAGCAATTGCTTCGACTGCGCGCCCGCGATGCCGGCCAGGAACGGCGCCTTGTACTGCTGATAGACGCCAGCCGCCGCGGCGCGGTTGGCGTTGGCGATCTTGAGGGTGATTTGCAGATAAGCCATGCGATGCTCCTTGATAATCAGGTGAAGAAAAGGCGGGCTTGCCCCAGGTATTTAGTTGCGGCCGGCCATCACGCCGCCATCGACGTCCCACACCGCGCCGGTCACCCAGGCAGCCTTGTCGGACAGCAGAAACGCCACCACTTCCGCCACGTCCTGCGGCGTGCCCACGCGGCCGATCGGGTGGAAACCGTTGAAGCCCTGCAGCGCCTCATGGACCTCCGCCTTCGGAATAAAACCTTCGTAGATCGGCGTCTGCACGACGGCTGGCGAGACGGCGTTGACGCGAATCTGCTTCGATGCCAGCTCCATCGCCAGATGCTGGGTCAGCGAGTGCAGGCCGGCCTTGGCCATCGAATACGCCGACGATGGCGTGGCGGCGATCGCCTGCTTGCCCCACATCGAGCCGATGTTGACGATAGACCCAGGGCGTCCGCCGGCGACCAGGTGCGCGGTCACCTTTTGCGTGATGAAGAACAAGGCCTTGTTGAGATTCATATACTGGTCGTAGTCGGCGGCGCCGTGTTCGAGGAACGGTTTGGGGAAGAACACGCCGGCCGCGTTGACCAGCAGATCGATGTCCGCATGCTGTTCGTCCAGCGTTTTGAGCAGCGCGGCCAGGCCCGCGTCGCTCGACAGGTCGGCGGTCACCGCCCACACCGTGCCGAGCGCCGACAATGCCTTGCGCGCCTCTTCGGTTTTCTCTGCGCGGTGGCCGACGATCACGGCGCTGCCGCCTT
>NZ_JBWBYV010000055.1:0-1529 GCF_056174685.1 Janthinobacterium sp. BHSEK | reverse complement strand
GCACGCCGGCTGCAGCCAGCTGGCGCCGGCCAGCATGAGCGCCAGCGCCAGCAGCAGTCCCGCCCCCGCGCGCACGGAGGCGTTCATGGCGCGCGCTGCCCGCGCAGCGCCAGGCGGCCGGCCAGGACATCGGCCAGCAAGTTCATGGCGAACAGCAGCAGCCCCGTCGCCAGCAGCGCGCCGCGCACCAGCGGATAGTCGTGCTTGGCGATGGCGTCCGTCAGCGCCAGGTTGATGCCGGGATAGGCGAGGACGGTTTCCGCATACACGGCGCCCGACACCAGGCGCGCGGCCACGCCGCCCAGGCGCGACAGCACGACGGCAAGCACGTTGGGCGCCAGGTGGCGGTAGCGCAAGGCGAACGGTCCCACGCCCTGCGCGCGGGCCAGCTCCATGAAGGTGCGCTGGCGTACGCTGACGGCCGTGGCGCGCGCGCTCAGGAACACGCCGGCGGCGGCGGGCAGCGCCATGGCGCACACGGGCAGCACCAGGTGCCGCGCGCGCTCCAGCCAGGCGGCCGCACCCGTCTGCATGGAAAACGGCGCCATGGCGCCATTGCTGGGCAGCCATTGCAAGCCATAGGCGAACAGCATCACCAGGCCCATCGCCAGGGCGAACGGCGGGATGCTGTCGAGCGCCAGGGTGGCGGCCGTCAGCGCGCGGTCCGCCGCCCTGCCCTGCGCGAACGCGGCCTCGATGCCCAGCACCACGCCCAGCAGCAGGGCCAGCGCCAGCGCGCAGGCCACCAGCAGCACGGTCCACGGCAGGTACTGCGCCAGCAAGGCCGCCACCGGCATGCCATGCTGGATGGAATAGCCAAGGTCGAGCCGCAGCAGCTGCGCCAGGTGCTCCAGGTACAGCTGCCACAGCGGCTGTCCGCCGCCCAGGCCATGGCGCGCCAGCAGGGCGCCGCGTTCGGCCGCATCGAGTTCGATCAGCGCATCCTGTCCCAGCAAGGCCGTGACGGGGTCGCCGGGCATGAGCAGCGGCAGCGCGAAGTCGAGGCTGACGAGCGCCAGCAAGGCCAGCGCATAGCCCGCGGCGCGCCGGCCCATGAAGGTGGTAGCGCTCAGCGTCGGCTCCCGTCTACCGCACGAACATCAATTTGTTCAGCGGCAGCGAGATGCCGACGCCGATGCCGCCCGGCGTGAACCACGGCCGCAGGCGCGCATTGGCCGCCGTGCTCCATAGCGGCGAATACAGGAAGAAGGCCGGCAATTCCTCGGCGTAGATGGCCTGGGCACGGTCGAGCAGCGCGCGCCGTGTGGCCACGTCGACGGTGCCGACCTGCTGCTGCAGCAGCTCGAGCAGATCGGCGCGGCGGAAGGCATCGCTGTAGGCGCCGTTGCCCGCCGTTTGCCGCAGCATGCTTTCCGGGTCGCCATTGCTGCCCTGGCTGACGAGGGCCAGGTCGAAATCGGCGGCGGCGATGCGCGCGCCCAGGATGCCGCTGTCCATGATGCGCACATGGACTTCCAGGCCCAGCTTTTCCAGCTGGCCGGCCAGCTGGCTGGCGGGCCGCGCCAGAC
>NZ_JBWBYV010000054.1:0-11153 GCF_056174685.1 Janthinobacterium sp. BHSEK | reverse complement strand
GGGGGCGCCGGCGCGGCATTGCCGGGCAGGCTCATGGCCCGGCAAGGGACATCAGGCAGCCATTTCCTGGGGCTGGGTATTTACGTGAGCCATGGCGCGGCGCAAGAGGTCGGCCATTTCGCACTGGGCCTGGGCTTCGGCGGCAGGGGCTGCTGCGGCCGGTGCGGCGGCCACCGTGCTCACCGTGCCATCCTGGCCCAGCACCACGTCGAGCGTGCTGTCGTCGCGCAGCAGATCGGCCATGCTCGGCAAGGTGACGCCGGCGGCGGCCGCATCCTTGGCATCGACGTTGAAATACACGTCCGTCATGTCGACCGTCTTGCCGTCGGCCAGGGTGGCGCTGCTGCGTTCCAGGTGCAGATTGCTGTTGGCGTCGAGGAAAGGCAGTTCCGTGTAGCTCACGGCCAGGCTGGCCACGCCGGCGTCGTGCAGGGACATCAGCTCGCCATCGTCCGTGACGCCATTGCTGTTGGCGTCGCGCCAGATGCGCAGCTCAGCGAACTTGTCGTCGTGCGCATCGACCACGCCGTCATGGTTCGAGTCATAGCTGGACAGCTTGGCGAAGCCCGTGCCCTTCTCGTTACCACCGAACAACTCGGAGATATTATCTATCTTGCCATTGCCACTGCTGTCGATGGCCAGCAAGCCGTCCTGCGCCGAGACCCAGCCCGTCTGGATGGCGCTGCCCGTACCCAGCAAGTCGAAGCTGCCGTGGAAGTCGGCGCGGGCGATCGTGTGCACGCCGTCACCGTTGAGGTCGATGACGATGGGCGTGATGGCCGCATCCCAGCTCATGTCGTTCTGGCCCGACGCCAGTTTCAATATGTCCGTGTAGACCACGTTGCCCGTCGTGCCATTGCTGTTGACGTCCGAATCGATATTGTCGTTCGCGCCCACGTTCTTCGCGCCCCAGCGCCACGTATCCATGGCGTAGCCGGCGTGATACACGCCCGACTTGTCGAACTTGAGCGAATAGCTGCCCGGATCGAGGTTGCTGAACAGATAGTTGCCATTGGCATTCGTGTAGGTGGTGGCCAGCAGCACGCCGCTGCCCGAGTACAGCTGCACCTTGATGTTGGCGATGCCCGCCTCGTTGTAATCCTGCACGCCGTCATGGTCGGCGTCGCGCCATACCTTGTCGCCCAGGCTGGCCTTGCGGTAGATGCCCGCGTCCCAGCTCATGTCGTTCTGGCCGGCGGCCAGGTTGATCAGGGCCGAGCGCCCCGTGCTGACATCGACATCGGAATCGGCCGTATCGCTGCCCAGATTGGCCTTGGTGTAATAAAAGCCCGATGGACGGATGACTTCGACCTTGTAGCTGCCGGCCGCCAGTTCGCTGAACAGGTAGTTGCCGCTGGCATTCGTCGTCGTCGAGGCAATGACCACGTTGCTGGCGTTGAGCAGGTTGACTTTTACGCCCGCCACGCCCAGCTCGCCCGCATCCTGTACGCCGTTGTAGTTGTTGTCTTCCCACACGCGGTCGCCGATGGAAGCCGTGTTGAGTTTGACCAGGCCCGCATCCCAGTCCAGCTGCACATCGCCCGACTTCAAGGTGGCCCATGTGGTGGTGAAGCCGCTGGCCGGATTGACGTCCGAATCGGTGGCGTAACCGCCGATATCGGCCTTGGTGAAGCCGTAGCCGGCCGGCGGCACGAAGCCCAGATAGTAATTGCCGGGGACCAGGTTGCTGAACAGATAATTGCCGCTGGCATCCGTGGTGGCGCTGGCCACGACGACGCCTTGCGCGTTGTACAGATTGACTTTCACGCCACAGACGCCCGCCTCGCCCGCATCCTGCGTGCCGTTGCCGTTCGCATCGAACCAGACGCGGTCGCCGATGGAGGCGGTCTTGTACAGGCCGGCATCGAGATCCTTGTAGTTCTGGCCCGCAGCGACCGTCACCTGGCCGCTGTTGCCCAGCGTGTTGATATCGCTGTCGAGCGCGTCGCTGCTGCCCGCATCCTTGACGGTGGTCAAATAGCCTGCGGGGGCGACGACGGCGATGGAATACGTGCCCGGATCGACATTGAAGTTGTAGTAACCGGAAGCATCCGTGACGGTCGAGCCGATCACGCTGCCGGCCGCATTTTTCAGTTGCACGGTGACGCCGCCGATGCCGGACTCGCCCGCATCCTGGATGCCGTTGGCGTTGCTGTCATGCCACACGCGGTCGCCCAGGGTGGCCGGCAAGGCCACGATGCCCGCATCCACGCTGTGGTTGCTGTCGCCCGAGGCCAGCAGCACTTGCGCGGTCCTGCCGTCGGCATTCGCGTCCGAGTCGCGCTGCTCGTCGCCGCCCTGGTCCTGACCCGTGAAGGTATAGCCGGCTGGCAGGGTGGTCTTATCGAATTGCACGCTGTAGGCGCCCGGCTTCAGATTCGTGAACAGGTAGTTGCCGTTCGCATCCGTCACCAGCGGACTGCCGACGGCGTTGCCCGACGCATCGAGCAAGGTCACTTTCACGCCAACAGCACCCGCTTCGCCCGCGTCCTGCACGCCGTTCTTGTTGGTATCGAACCAGACCCGGTCGCCCAGCTCGGCCGTGCGGTACAGGCCCGCGTCCAGGGTCAGGTTGGTTTCGCCCGGCGCCAGGGTCACGGGCGCCATCTTGCCGGCCGCGTCGATATTGCTGTCCTTGCCCGCATCGCCGCCCTGGTTCGCCGCCGTCGGCACATAGCCGGCGGGCGCCACCACGGTGACGGAATACGTGCCCGGATTGACGTCGAAGTGATAGCCGCCGCTGGCGTCCGTCGTGGTCGAGGCCACCACATTGCCGGCCGTATCCTTCAATTGCACGACCACATTGGCGATGCCCGCCTCGCCCGCGTCCTGCACGCCGTTGGCATTCTTGTCTTCCCAGACGAAATCGCCCAGGTGGGCCATCGGCACCTTGAAGGTCAGGTAATGGGGCGCCAGGCTCAGGTCCTGCGCATTGCAGCCGGCCGTGCCGCCGTCATCGCGCACCTTGAAGCCGAGGTCGAAGTCGCCGGCCACCGTCTGGCTGGGCACGAAGACCAGCTGGCCCGCGCGGATGGCGTCGATGGACACTTCCGTGCCCACCGTCACGGCCACGCCGTTGAGCAAGACCTGGCCCGCCGTGGTGGTATTCGTGATGACGATGGACTTGAAGCCGTCGTGCTCGACGTCGTCGTGGAAGCCGAAATCGCCTTCGCTGAGCACCACGCTGCTACCGTCGAGCAAGGTGAAGGTCTTGTCGGCCGCGTCGGGCGCGTCGTTGACGGGGTCGATGATGACTTGCAGGCTCAGTTGGACGATATCGCCATTGCCCTTGTCGATCGTCACTTCGATGGTCGAGAAGCTGCCGTTGTAGTTGGCGGCCCAGTCGCCGGGGCGCACATACACGGTGTCCGCGTCGAGCATGCCGAACAGCGGCGTGTTCTCGGTCGATTCCGTATCGTCCGGCAAGAGCACGGTGAAATTCTTGATGTTCAGTTCGCCTTGCACCGAGTAGCCGGCCTGGATCAGCAGGTCGCGGATATCGAAATTCTTGTTGATGTCTTCGCAGACGTGGACCGTGGTCGACAGGTTGTAGGTAGTCATGCGGCCTCCTGACGGCATGCCACGGCGGCAGGAGCGGAAATACGGGGGGCCAGGGCGTGATCAGCCTGGCCGCGCAAAGCGGCGAATGTATACATAGGTGGGCTTCCAAGAAGAGACTTGTTTAAAAAATGAAGCCGGCAGATCTTGTATACAATTTCGAGGGACACAGGAGCCAGACGACGCAATCACGCATCAGGGGGTGATTGTCTTTCTGATATTTTAGTTAGCGCAATTATATCCACTATCTTTTCAAAAGAGAATCATTTTCCGACGACAAAGATAAAATTTCAATAATTAAAATATTTTATTGATACTTTCACCATGCAAAGCGGCCGCCTTGCCCGCGGCAATCTGTGGCGGCGATCACGGCGAAAACGCATGCGCCCTTCTCGCGCGCCACCGCTATCGCCTACAATCTCGGGATGAATCAACTTACCCTCGTCCTGCCCTTCGCCTTGCCCAACGCCGAACTGGCTGCCGACCTGCTCAAGGTCTTGCAGGCGCCCGCGCTGGCAGCGCTGCTGTCGCGCACATCTACTTGCAATTTGGAAACTTTTGACAACGCCAACCGCCTGCTGCCGCATGAAGCGTGGCTGGCGCATGCGCTGGGCCTGGCGCCCGCGCCCAGCGGCGAGGCGGCGCAGGCGGCCTTTGCCGCCCGGGCCATGCGCGGCTACGGCCTCGCGCCGGAACCGGGCGGGCGCTATTTCCTGCTGCATCCTGCCCACCTGGCCATCGCCCGCAGCCATATCAGCCTGGAAGACTTGCGCCAGCTCAAGCTGAGCGAGACCGATGGCCGCGCCCTGTTCGACATTGCGGCCCCGTATTTCGACGAGATCGGCCAGCCGCTGGCGTATGGCGACGCGGGCACCTGGTTCATGCGCGCCGATGGCTGGAGCGACTTGCAGTGCGCCACGCCGGACGCCGCCACCACGCAAGACCTGTCCGTCTGGATGCCGGACGGCGAGCACGCGCGCGCCGCGCGCCGCCTGCAAAATGAAGTGCAGATGCTGTGGCATGAACACCCGGTCAATGCGGCGCGCGAGGAACGGGGCTTGAAAGCCATCAATGCGTTCTGGCTCTGGGGCGGGAGCGTGGCAACAGGGGAAGCTGCGCGCTGCGCGGCCAGCCTGCATACGCGGAACGCGCCCGGCTGGCTGGCCGCACTGGCGGAACCGGCGCGCCGCGATGCCAGTCCAAACAGTGTGCTGGCGGACCAAGCCGACACGATCGTCGTGCTGGGCGGCCTGATCGAAGCGGCGCAGGCCCAGGAATGGGGCATGTGGCTGCAGCAGCTGCAAGCGCTGGAAGCAGACTGGTTCGCGCTGCTGCTGGCGGCCTTGAAAGATGGCCGCCTGGGCCAGCTGCGCCTGGTGCTGAGCCACCGCGACGCCTGGCTCGACGCCACCACCAGCAAACATGCGCAGCGCAAATTCTGGCGCGCGATGACCCTGAACAAGTTGAAAGCATCATGACCCGTACCCGCATCGCCACCCGTCCCTGCCCTTACCGCGAATCCGAACTGCTGCGCCAGGGCGGCATCCATCCCGTGCTGGCCCGCCTGTACGCCTCGCGCGGCCTGTCCGACGCGAAAGAACTGTCGATTGAGGCCAAGGACTTGATACCGCCGTCCGGCTTGCTGCACATCGGCGCGGCCGGCGTCTTCCTGGCCGACGCCATTGCCGCCAAGAAGCGTATGGTCATCGTGGCCGACTACGATTGCGACGGCGCCACCGCCTGCGCCGTGGCCATACGCGGCTTGCGCGCCATGGGTGCCGACGTCGATTTCATCGTGCCCAACCGTTTTGAATACGGCTACGGCCTGACGCCGGAAATCGTCGAGCTCACTGCCCGTGAAAAGGCGCCCGACATCATCATCACCGTCGACAACGGCATCGCCAGCATCGACGGCGTGGCCGAGGCGAACCGGCGCGGCATCGAGGTCGTCGTCACCGACCACCATTTGCCGGCCGACACCCTGCCCGACGCGGCCGTCATCGTCAACCCGAACCAGCCCGCCTGCGGTTTCCCGTCCAAGCATTTGGCGGGCGTGGGCGTCGTGTTCTACGTCTTGCTGGCCCTGCGGGCCGAACTGCGCCGGCGCGGCATCTTTGACGCGCAGACGCAACCCAAGCTCGACAACCTGCTCGACCTGGTGGCGCTGGGCACGGTGGCCGACGTGGTGCGCCTCGATACCAACAACCGCATCCTCGTCGCGCAAGGCTTGAAACGCATGCGCAAGGGCAATATGCACGCGGGCGTGGCCGCCCTGTTCCGCGTGGCGGGCCGCGAAGCGCGCAGCGCCACGCCGTTCGACCTGGGCTTTGCCCTGGGGCCGCGCCTGAATGCGGCCGGCCGCCTGCAGGACATGTCGCTGGGCATCGAATGCCTGATCACGGACGACGAAGGCCGCGCCTGGGCGCTGGCCCAGCAACTCAACGACATCAACCTGAAGCGCCGCGAAATCGAGGCGGAAATGCAGGATACGGCCCTGCTGCACCTCGACGATTTCGAGCCGGCCAACAGCAGCACCATCAGCGTCTTCGATGCATCCTGGCACCAGGGCGTGATCGGCATCGTCGCGTCGCGCCTGAAGGAAAAATTCTACCGCCCGACGATTACCTTTGCGCCGGGCGCGGACGGCTGGATCAAGGGTTCCGGACGCTCGATTCCCGGCTTCCACCTGCGCGACGCGCTCGACCTCGTGTCAAAACGGGCGCCTAGCCTGATCGACAAGTTCGGCGGCCACGCCATGGCGGCCGGCTTGACCATCCGCGCCGACGCCTTCGACGCGTTTTCCCAGGCCTTCGAAGCCGTGGGCCAGGCCTGGCTCAGCGCCCAACAGCTGGAACGGGTGGTGGAAACGGACGGCCCGCTGGAAGACGCGTATTACACGACGGCCTTCATCGAGCTGATGGATGGCCAGGTGTGGGGCCAGGGCTTCGCCCCGCCCGTCTTCTGCGACGAATTCCGCGTCGTCAGCCAGCGCATCCTCAAGGAACGGCATTTGAAACTGCTGCTGGAAAAGAACGGCGTGCGCTTCGACGCCATCTGGTTCGGGCATACGGATGCCTTGGGCGAACGCACCAGGGTCGCCTTCCGGCTCGATGCGAATGAATACAATGGCACGACCAAGGTGCAGCTCATGGTGGAGCACGCCGAGCCTGCGTAGTGACACCTGACACAACCTACTGCGCGTTGGTATAGGTAGCCTGCGATGCTCCCCGTACTAAAAGTACGGTTGCGCTTCTCGGCCACCTCTCCCTTCCGCTCGCTACGGTTTGGTCAGGTGCCGTGAGCTTTATGACCTTGCTGCTGTATCTCAAACCCCTGTGGAACAAAGTCATATCAAATCATGGCAATGACGGATACAGGCCTCCCTCACCTGAAAGTTATCCAGCACCATGTTGACCGGCCTGAACCACCTCACCCTGTCCGTACACGACCTTGATCGCAGCGTCGTCTTTTACCGCGATACGCTGGGCCTGCGCCTGCATGCGCGCTGGGACAGGGGCGCCTACCTGTCGGCCGGGAATTTGTGGCTGTGCCTGTCGCTGGATGCGGGCGCAGCGATCAGCGCGAACGGCTACACGCACTATGCGTTTTCCATCTCGCAGGATGATTTTCCCGCCTTTGCCGCCCGCCTGCGCACGGCTGGCGTGGCGGAATGGCAGAAAAACCGCAGCGCCGGCGATTCCCTGTATTTTCTCGACCCGGACGGCCACCAGCTGGAAATCCATGCGGGCAGCCTGGCGCAGCGGCTGGCGGCCTGCCGCGCAGCACCATATCAAGGCATGGTGTTCGAGGATTGACGCCCTGAAAATGACATATTTAATAAATTCATTACATTCATTTCATCACTGAAAAACACAAGCAGTGTTGCCCTGAAAAAACACCGTCACACAGCGATAACCGCCTGATAATCTTGCCTTTAAGGCTTAATCAAGCTGGCAAGATTACATCGCGAAATGGGTAAATTCGCCACATTGTATGGTAAAAATAAAAATATTGATTGAAAATAGTTAACACTTATTTGGCAAATTCGCTAGAATCGATAATGCATCAGCTAATTCATCATGATGCTTGATCAGTTCTGAGGGCAAACCCGTCGAAAGGCGGGGACGCAAAGCCACCGGCCTACCGCGCGCAAGCGCCACGGCAGCGGGGCTGCCAATGCAGGGCCGGGACCGCCAGCGCGCGGCGCCAGCCTGGATGCATTGTCGAGATGTGGCCCTCGCCCAACTCGGAGAGTTTCGCCATGAAAAAAATCATTCCCCCGCATCCCCGCCACGGGCGCCTGCTGCTGGGCGCCACGGCCGCCATCCTGCTGGGCGCGTGCGGCCCCGGCCAGGAGACGGCGGCGCCGCCCGCCGCCATCGCCACGGCCGCGACACAGTTCAGCGTCGAGGTACCCGTCATCCCCGCCGCCGTCGGCGCGCTGGTGGTGCAACCGATGTTCCATGCGGCCCCGGCCCTGCTCGATGCGCCGGACGGGCGCGACAACGCCAACAGCAGCGGCTCGGCCCACTGGCGGCCGCATTTGCAGCACGTGCCGCGCGCCATGGCGGACATGGCCACGCGCCGCCTGACGGCGCAAAAGATCGCCGCCGCGCAGCAGACGGCGCAAGACAGCGCGCCGCTGCTGTCCGGCGGCGCGGCGGACACCGTCGCGCCGATGGCCGGCAGCAGCGTCGTGGCCACCTACTCTCCCGCGCAAATCCGCGCCGCCTACGACCTGCCTGCCCTGCCGGCGGCGGGCACGGCGCTGACGCCGGCCCAGGCGGCCCAGCTGGGCGCCGGGCAGACGATCTATATCGTCGACGCCATGCATAACCCGAACGCGGCCGCCGAACTGGCCATCTTCAACCAGAAATTCGGCTTGCCCGGCTGCACCACCAAGACCATCGCCACGAATGCCGCCCTGCCATTGCCGCCAGCACCGCTCAGCGGCTGCGAATTTTCCGTCGTGTACAACACGCCATCAAGCACCATGACGGCCACCGCGCCCGCCTACAACTCGGGCTGGGCCATGGAAATCGCGCTCGACGTGCAATGGGCGCATGCCACGGCGCCGCTGGCGCGCATCGTGCTGATCGAGGCGCCCGACGCGTCCATCAACAGCCTGCTGGGCGCCGTGCGCCTGGCCAACCTGATGGGGCCTGGCGTCGTCTCGATGAGCTTTGGCGCCGCCGAAGGCAACTGGACGGCCTCCGTCGACAGCGCCTTCACGGGCAAGAACATGAGCTACCTGGCCGCCACGGGCGACTCGGGCAGCGGCGTGTCCTGGCCGTCCGTCTCGCCCAACGTGCTGGCCGTGGGCGGCACCACGCTCAGCTACAGCGGTAGCGGCGTGCGCAGCGAAGCAGCCTGGTCCGGCACGGGCGGCGGCATCAGCGCCTACACGGCACTGCCCAGCTACCAGACGGCCAGCGTGCCCGGCCTGACCAATCTGCTGCGCCGCAACGTGGCCGACGTGGCCTTCAATGCCGACCCCGCCACGGGCCAGTACACGGCCGTGATGGCACAGGGCAGCAGCACCGCCAGCTGGCTCAGCATAGGCGGCACCAGCCTGTCCACGCCGCAATGGGCCGGCCTGGTCGCCATCGCCAACGCCAGCCGCGCGCTGCAGGCGAAGACGGCGCTCGGCTTGCCGCACAACATGCTGTACGGCCAGATCGCCAGCGTGCCCGGCACCTTTGCCAGCAGCTTTGCCGACATCACGCGGGGCAGCAACGGCACCTGCAGCGTCTGCACGGCCAGGGTCGGCTATGACCCGCTGGGCGGCCTGGGCACGCCGAACGTGAAAAGCCTGCTGGCCGCCCTGTCGGGCACGCAGATCGCCCCGACAGCCCCCGTGGTGGCGCCGGCCAGCATCAGCGGCGCGGCCGGCAAGCCGCTGTCGTTCACCGTCTCGGCCAGCGCAGCCAATCCTCTCAGCTACACCATGCTGGGCGCGCCGGCCGGCATGAGCATCGCCGCCACGGGCGTGGTCAGCTGGGCCGCCCCCATTGCGGGCACGTATGCCGTGACCATGCTGGCCAAGGATACCGTCACTGGCCTCAGCGGCCAGGGCGTGTACGGCATCGTCATCGCCCCCGTCGCGCCGCCCGTCGTGGCCGCCGGCGCCATCACGGGCAAGGTGGGCACAGCACTGGCATTCAATGTCAGCGTCACGGCCGCCAATCCCGTCAGCTACGCGCTCGCCGGCGCGCCGGCCGGCATGGCCATCAGCAGCGCCGGCCTGGTGAGCTGGGCCGCGCCCGTGGCCGGCACCTACGCCGTCACCGTGACGGCCACGGACAGCAAGACTGGCCTGAGCGGCAAAGGCATCTACACAGTGGCCATCGCCGCCCCGCTGCCGCCCGTGGTGACGGTCGCCGGCGTCAGCGGCAAGCCGGGCGTGGCCCTGTCGTTCAGCGCCACGGTGGTGGCGCCCAACCCCGTCAGCTACAGCCTGTCGGGCGCGCCGTCCGGCATGAGCATCAATGCCGCCGGCGTCGTCAGCTGGGCCAGCCCCGTGCTAGGCAGCTACAGCGTGACCGTCATCGCCAGGGACACCAAGACGGGCTTGACGGGCCAGGCCGTGGCCTCGGTGAAAATCGCTGCCGCCGGCCCCACGATCAGCGCCGCCGCCATGACGGGCGTGGCTGGCAAGGCCATGAGCGGCAGCATCGTGCTGACGGCGCCCGGCGCGAACGCGCTGTGGATCTCGATCATCGGCGCACCGCTGGGCATGCAGTTCTCCATGAGCGGCATGACCATCACGGCCTACTGGCCGCAACCGGTGACCGGCAGCTATACGCTGAAGGTCGTGGCGCTGGACAATAAAGGCTTGACGGCGCAGCTGAACGTGCCGGTGACGGTCACGGCAAGATAAGCTGGCGCGGCCTGCCAACGGGACGCAGCGGGACACACGTCCCCTGCGTCCCGTTTCTCATGCGCGCGGCCGTTGCAACGAATCCAAAAAAGGAGTATAAATAGTCCATAAACAGATTCCTATTGAAGGACTATCATGCATCTCGCCTATGCCTACCCCAAGAGCCGCTTCGAGCCGGCCGTGCTCGTCGACCTGAATGCCAAAGCCGAGCGCGAGCGATTGTCGCAGGCGGCATTGAAAGGATTTTTCAAGCTGGCCGCCGCGTGGAAACTGCGCGACGACGATGCGCGCGAATTGCTGGGCGGCCTGTCCAGCAGCGCCTGGTACGAGTGGAAGAAGCACCCGGACCGCGTGCTGGAAGTGGACCGCATCACGCGCATTTCGTATTTGCTGGGCATCTACAAGGCCCTGCACATCCTGTACGGCGACAAGCTGGCCGACGAATGGGTGAGCTTGCCTAACAAAAACCCGATCTTCGGCGGCCGCACGCCGTTGTCGCAGATGCTGGCCGGCGGCTTGCTGGCCATGCAGACCGTGCGCAAGCTGCTCGATGCGCGGCGTGGCGACATTTAATAATTACTGAGTAGTTACTAAAAATAATTCAAGGGGAAAATAAATGAAATATAAAAAAATACTGAATACTACACGCATTAGAAAAAGTACCGTTTTAGATAGAAATATCTTAACAGAATCAGAAAGTGATAGAGGTCGAGTA
>NZ_JBWBYV010000053.1:0-28751 GCF_056174685.1 Janthinobacterium sp. BHSEK | reverse complement strand
GACTACGCGTGTGTGACAATGACAAACTGAAGATGATTATCAATCCTTTCGCTGATTTTCTTAACCTGTGCGACAACAGCAGGTTAAGTAGACAAAGTAAAAGCTCAACAGGACTCATTGAGTTGAGCTTCCGCTTCCTGCCACAGAAGACGTTCTAGCAACACACCATGACACCCCGCCCATCGCCAGATGCTGCGGTTTTTTTATGGCGTTTATGCAAATGCCCTGGCGGCGCCCGATTTGTCGCTCAGTTCGTCGTAAGCACGACACGCGCACGGCAATCTCCCTCGCTTGCTCCATCCCGCTACCCAAACGGCCGCACGCCAAACAGCACGCCGTGCAGCCAGAACGCCAGCAGCAGCCACAGCGCGCAGCCTGCGGCTATGGCGATCAGGGTGCCTTGCATGGTGCCGCCTTGGTAGGCCACGCCGGCCGCGCGGTCGCGCTGCACGGCAGAAACCAGATCCATTGACGACCAGACGAGGAAGCTGCCGAACAGCAGCACGTCGGCCACGTTGCCGTTGGCCAGCAGATGCGCGACGGCCCAGAGTTGCGTGCCGAGCAGCATGGGATGGTGCAGCAGGGTCTTGATGCGGTTGCGCGGCACATTGGCCGCTGCCAGCAAAATCAGCGAGAACAGCATCAGCAGACCGCTGGCGTGGCGCACGCCCATGGGCGGCGTCCACAGCAGCTGCGGCTGCTGGCGCGCCAGGGTGTAGCCCCAGATGATCAGGCCCAGGCCGGCAAACGCCACGAGCGAGTACAGCCCCTTCCAGCGCTTTTCGCCCAGGCGCGCCAGCTGGGCGCTGCGCCAGCCGTCGGCGACGATGCGCACCGAGTGCGCACCCAGGAACAGCAGCAAACCGAGTATCAGCACCGTCATCGTCTTCTCCCCCAGTCAATACCCGCTATCGAGCATACGCGACGCCATGGCCAATGCCGTCCGCGCAGATCAACGTTCTTCGCGATAGTAATCGCAGCCTTCGAACGTGGTGCGCAGCGCCTGCTGCAGTTGGGTATAGCGCTCGGGCGTCAAGTTGAAACGCACGTCGATCTGGCCGTCGTCATCCATCTGCATGGCCGCCTCGGCATCCATCTGCACGGACAGGCGGTTCGGATGCAGGATCACGGCGTGCATGTGGCCATACCAGGCAAATTCCTGGCCGCCGTATTCGATGTACGGTTCGTCCATGCCCAGCGCCACGTCCTGCTCATCGTATTCGTCGGCGCGCTGCAGCATCAGGTAGACGGGCTCGCCTTTGCCGGCTGGCGCAGCCAGGGTGGTGATCAGGGCGTCGTCTTCATGGATGACGGACAACTCGGTGGCGGTAAATCCTGCGGACATGGCGTGCTTTCAACAAATAATTGGATGACGCCACCATAGCGCAAAAGCGCCGCGCACGACATAGGGCGCGGCGAATAAAGCGTGCCGCCCCCGGCCGCGCTCGCCGCCTATAATGGCCATTCCATCCATATTGCACAGGAGACCGTCTTGACCGCCGCATCACCCTACACCACCCGCCTGGCCATCCCCTCCATCGCCACCTACCAGCAGCTGCGCGTCGCCGCCGGGCTGAGCGCGAAAACCGCGGAGGCGGCGGCCAAGGGTTTGCCGAACTCCCTGTTTGCCGTGCAAGTGCTGCATGGCGACGAAGTGGTGGGCATGGGCCGCATCATCGGCGATGGCGGCTGCTTCTTCCAGGTGGTCGATATCGCCGTGCTGCCGGCCCATCAGGGCAAGGGCCTGGGCAAGCTGATCATGCGCGAAATCCGCCAGTTCATCGACAGCGACGTGCCGGAAAGCGCGTACGTCAGCCTGATCGCCGATGGCCAGGCGCAAGACCTGTACGCGCAGTTCGGTTTCAAGCATACGGCGCCCGCCTCCGTCGGCATGGCGCTGAAGCGCTAGGCGCCCGATGCCGGCCTGGCTGCTGTGTTGCATGGCGCTGGCGCTGCTGTTGAGCGCTGCCGGCTGGCGCGCCGAGCGCGCGCGGCAGCAGGGCGGGCGCGCGACACGCTGGCCGTGGCTGGCGGCCATCGCCGCGTCCGTCATCGTGCCCCTGGCGTGGCTGCCCGGCGTGCTGAAGGCCATGCCGGCGCAGCAGGCTCAGCTGAAACTGGGCTGGTTTATGGCGTCTGCAGGCATGCTGTTGCTGTTGGCGCTGCGCAGCGTCTGGCTGCTGTCGCACCAGCGGCGCTGGCAGAAAACATCGCTGCTGGGCACGCCCGTGTACTTGAGCGGCGGCATCGGCCCCTGCGTGGCGGGGCTGCTGCGGCCCCGCATCGTGATGCCCGTCTGGCTGCAACTGATTCCGCCCCCGCAACAGGCGCTGCTGCTGGCGCATGCACAATGCCGGCTGGCCGCGCGCGACCCGCAGTTGCTGGCCCTGGCCTACGCCTTGATCCTGATCATGCCGTGGAATGTGCCCCTGTGGTGGCAGCTGCACCGCTTGCGCTTTGCCATCGAGGTCGATTGCGACGCACGCATGCTGGCGCACGGCCACGCGCCGCGCGAGTATGCCACCGTCCTGCGCCGGCACGGCCAGTATTATTCGGGCTTGACGGGCGCCTCGCCCATCGTGCTGAACGATCCGCGCGCACTGCGCCGGCGCCGCCATCTGATGGCCAGATTTACCCGGGACCGGGCGGCGAACTTGCTATAGTAGCGGCAACGCCGCGCGGCACGCCCGCGATCCCGGCTCCCCCCTTAGAAATCAGAGAGATACCATGCTTTACCTGCTCGCCATCGTGATCGTCATCGCCCTGCTGTACTACGTCTTCAGCGGCCGCACGCCCGTGAAACCGCTGCACAAGCCGCTCCTCTCGGTGCGCCAGTACGTGCCGGCGATTCCCGCGGGCGCGCCCGCGCACCACTGGAGCGACGAGGGGCGCTTCGCGTCGGAAGTGGAAAACGAAGCGATGTACCAGCCCGCCATCGCCAGGCTGGCCGGCGAGCACGGTCCCGGCAACGCGGAAGAAAAATGCCTGGCCCTGCTCGTCTGCGACGATGCCAATCCGTTCCAGGACAAGGCCATCGCCGTCTTCATCGACGGCCAGCTGGTGGGCTACCTGTCGCACAACGACGCCCTGCGCCTGCGCCGCAACCTGGGCCGCATGGACCTGGCGGGCCAGCTGACCTCGTGCGACGCCGTCATCCGCGGCGGCGGCCTGTGGAACGGCAAGCGCCTGTCGTACGCCGTCTGGCTGGACTTGCAGCCGTACAACTAATGATCGCTATAGCGCGCGCGCCAGCCTGACGGCGCGCGTGGCGATAAAGCTGGGCAGGAATTTTTCAATTTCAAAGCGCGGATGGGGATGCATTTCCTCGTGGTAACCGGCCAGCACGAAGCCCGCCGCCAGCTGGCCGCCGATCTGGCTGTCCAGGCCGTGGCCGAAGACCAGCGCCTCGCCCTTCTCCATGCGCGCCGCCAGCGCATCGGCATCCATATCCTCCACATCCGAATACGGCAGCACGAAACGGGGGCGTATCAAACCCTGCTGTGCCCATTGCGGATCGCGGTCGCCGATGAATACGGCCGGGTTGAAGAAACTGCTCAGCAACACGCCGCCATCGGCCAGCACGCGCGCGCATTCGCGCCACACGGGGGCGATATCGGGCACGTACTGGTTCGACACGGGGTGGATGATGACATCGAAGCTGGCGTCGGCAAAGCGGGCCAGGTCGCGCATGTCGCCCTGGACGGTGGCCAGTTGCAAGCCGTCGCGTTCGGCCACCATGCGGTCTTGCGCCAGTTGCTGTTCAGACAGGTCGAAGACGGTGACGTGCGCGCCGGCGGCAACCAGCACGGGCGCCTGCTGCCCGCCGGCGCCGGCCAGGCACAGGATGCGCTTGCCGCGCACCTCGTCCAGCCAGCCGGCCGGCAAGGGACCGGGCGTCAGATGGATTTGCCACTGCCCGGCACGGGCCGCGGCGATGGTGGCGCTGTCGACGGGCTGCGACCAGGGACTGTTCCGTGCAGCCTGCGCATCCCAGGCTTGCTGATTGTGCCGCAAGAAGTTGTTACCTAAAGGCATCCTCATCCTTTCAGAAAAAAGCAGGACATGAATGTAGCATGACTCCAGGCAAGGCGCCGCACTGCGCGTGCTGGCTAAAAAGAATACGAGAGAGCATGAAAGTCCGAGAAGTGAACTCCCGCCACGGCCAGCGTTGTTGCGTCACACAAGGAAGTGCCGGACAGATGGCGCCGGCGCCGATGCAGACCACTGGAAGGGCAAGGAGTTCGATGCCATTATCGCCTGCAGGGGGCCAGGCATTTTGATGCACATCAAACAGCTCGCAATCTCCTGGCTATCGCCTTGCGAAAGGTCCTCGCCCGTGTTTTTTTGACCTAGGTCAAGCCCCGCATAAGAAAACCGCCCGCCGGCACGCCAATGCTGGACTTGCCCGTGTTGCCGTTCTAGCCTTGTTGCCATCCTGACTAGCGAATGACACCATGGCCTACAAATCCATCCTCGTCCACGCCGACCTGTCGCGCCATGCGCCGCAACGCATCGCCATCGCGGCGCGGCTGGCACACGCGCACCAGGCGCACCTGATCGGTGCCGCCATGACGGGCGTGTCGCGCTTTACCCTGGAAAACAACCGCGGCATGCGCGGCGGCGCCGTGGCGGCGCAGATCAATGCCCTGCACGGCCAGGCGGAGCAGGCGCTGGACCAGTTCGAAACGCTGGCGCGCCAGGCCGGCGCCGTCTCGCTCGAGCGGCGCCTGATCGAAGACGATGAAGATGGCGGCATGGCCGTCAGCGCCCGCTACAGCGACTTGACGGTGCTCAGCCAGCACGACGCCAGCGAAGCGCTGCCCGGCGCCATGAGCGACCTGGTGCCCTACGTCATGCTCAACGCGGCCCGTCCCGTGCTGATCGTGCCGCGCAGCGGTCAATTCATGGAACTGAACCATACGGTGGTGGTGGCCTGGGATGGCAGCATGGAAGCGACGCGCGCCATCGGCCACGCCCTGCCCCTGCTGCGCGCGGCGCGCCTGGTGGTGCTGGCCCTGCTGCACCCGCCCGCCGGCCACGCGCAGCCGGCCCACCATCCGGGCGCCGACATCGCCGCCTACCTGAGCCGCCATGGCGTGCCCGTCGAGGTGCGCCCCGCCGTCACCACGGGCGACGTCGGCGCGGCGCTGCTGGCCATGACGGCCGAAGTGCATGCGGACCTGCTGGTGATGGGCGGCTACGGCCACGCGCGCTTCCGCGAAATTTTACTGGGCGGCGTGACGGAAACCGTGCTGCGCCAGATGAGCTTGCCCGTGCTGATGGCGCACTGAGGTCCCGCGCGCCACGTTTTGTTGCACAATGGCTATACTTGCCTGATTTTTCATATCAAGGCAATGTAGATGAAGCAACAACTGATCAATTGGGGCAGCGCCCTGGCGCCGTTCGGCAGCGACCTGCTGTGGACCGTCCTGCCATGGATGCTGCTGTATGGCGTGATCGGCTTTGTACTGGCGCTCGGCATCTGCTACCAGCTGGCCAGAAAATGCCTGCTGGTGCGCCGTCCGCCCGCCTGGAACGCGGCGGCCAAGCTCAGCTATGTGTTGATCCTGCTCGCGCTGCCGCTCCTCGGCGGCGGGTTTGGCGCCGTGCACAGCGTGCACCGCGTCGTCAACCAGGCCCTCGAGCGCGACCTGCAGCCGGTGGTCGAAGCGCAGATGCCGGCGCTGCGCGTCTACCTGGAGCAGCAGGCCAGGCTGATCGCCCCGGGCCAGCCCATCAGCGTGCGCAGCCTGCTCGAACCCTTCGTGCAAGGCCTGTATTACCAGCCCACGTCCAGCAGCTACTGGGAACGCAGCAAGGCGCGCTGGATCAATGAATTCATCCTGCGCCGCGGCAGCGTGCTGCTGACGCAGGTGCTGCAGGAACAGCTGATCGCCAGGGTCGGCCTGCTCGGCGAGGCGCTCAAGGGTGCCAATTTCCGTGGCCAGGCGACGGGCGAGCTGGCCGCGCTGGGCACCGACCTGGCCGTGCGCCTGACCACCGATGTGGCGCGCCATGCCGACTTCAGCAAACTCGATAAATCCGTGCCGATGATTTTCATCGACGCCATCAAACGCCAGGCCGGCGCGTATTTCAATTCGCTCAAGATCACGCTGGGCCTGTTCGCCCTGCTAACGCTGCTGCTGGTGTGGGGCGAAATCTTGCTGTACCGCCACTATTACCTGCGCCGCCAGCCGGCCGCCACGGCCCTGCCCGTGCCACCGATGTAAAAAAGCCGCGCCCCCCTTGCGGATGGCGCGGCTTTCAAGCAACAGCTAAAACCTTAGGCTTTGCGCTGCGCCACGGCGTCGACGACGCACAGGGCCGTCATGTTGACGATGCGGCGCACGGTGGCCGATGGCGTCAGAATGTGCACGGGCTTGGCGCAGCCGAGCAGGATCGGACCGACGGCGATGCCGTTGCCGGCCGCCGTCTTGACCAGGTTGTAGGCGATGTTGGCCGACTCGATGTTCGGCATGACGAGCAGGTTGGCGTCGTTCTTCAGTGCCGAATTCGGCATGAGTTTTTGACGCAGCTTGCTGTCGAGGGCCGTATCTCCGTGCATTTCGCCGTCGATTTCCAGATCCGGCGCGCGTTCCTTGATGATGGCCAGCGCGGCGCGCATCTTTTGCGCCGAGGCGCTGTCGCTGGAACCGAAGTTCGAGTGCGACAGCAGGGCCGCGCGCGGCGACAAACCAAAACGGGTCATCTCTTCGGCGGCCATGATGGTGATCTCGGCCAGCTGCTCGGCGTCCGGGTTTTCATTGACGTGCGTGTCGACCATCACCAGCTGGCGTTCAGGCATGATCAGCACGTTCATGGCGGCGTAGACATTGCTGCCGGCGCGCTTGCCCAGCACCTGGTCGATGTATTTCAGGTGCAGCTGGGTGGTGCCGAAGGTGCCGCAGATCATGCCGTCGGCATCGCCCTTGTGGATCATCATCGAACCGATCAGGGTGTGGCGGCGGCGCATTTCCAGTTTAGCGTATTCCTCGGTGACGCCCTTGCGACTGGTCATGGCGTAGTACGTATTCCAGTAATCGCGATAGCGTTCGTCGAAGTCCGGGTTGATGACGTCGAAATCGACGCCTTGCTTCAGGCGCAGGCCGAACTTCTGGATGCGCGCTTCGAGCACGGGCGGACGGCCCACCAGGATGGGACGCGCCAGTTTTTCATCGACCACCACTTGCACGGCGCGCAGCACGCGCTCTTCTTCGCCTTCGGCGTAGACGATGCGTTTCAGTTCGGCCGGCGTGGATTTGGCCATCAGGAACAGCGGCTTCATGAAGGTGCCGCTGCGGTAGACGAATTGCTGCAGGCTGTCCGCGTACGCCTGCAAGTCCTTGATCGGACGCGTGGCGACGCCGGAATCCTCGGCCGCCTTGGCCACCGCCGGCGCGATCTTGATCAGCAAACGCGGATCGAACGGCATCGGGATCAGGTACTCAGGGCCGAACGACAGGTTGCTGATGCCGTAGGTGGTGGCCACGATGTCCGACTGCTCGGCATGCGCCAGGTCGGCGATCGCGTGCACCACGGCGATTTCCATCTCGCGCGTGATGGTGGTGGCGCCGCAATCGAGGGCGCCGCGGAAGATGTAGGGGAAGCACAGCACGTTGTTGACCTGGTTCGGATAGTCCGAACGGCCCGTGGCGATGATGGCGTCGCTGCGCACGGCCTTGACTTCTTCCGGCAGGATTTCCGGATTCGGATTGGCCAGCGCCAGGATCAGCGGGTTCGGCGCCATCTTGCGCACCATGTCCTGTTTCAGCACGCCGGCGGCGGAAACGCCGAGGAAGATGTCGGCGTCCGGGATGACTTCACCCAGGGTGCGCAGCGGCGTGTCTTGCGCGAAGCGTTCCTTGTCCGGGTCCATCAGTTCCGCGCGGCCCTTGTAGACCACGCCGGCCAGGTCGGTGACGTAGATGTTTTTCAGCGGGAAGCCCAGGTCGACGATCAGGTCCAGGCAGGCCAGCGCCGCGGCGCCCGCGCCCGACACGACCAGCTTGCAGTCCTCGATTTTCTTGCCGACGGCTTTCAGGCCGTTCAGGATGGCCGCGCCGACGATGATGGCGGTGCCGTGCTGGTCGTCATGGAAGACGGGAATCTTCATGCGGTCGCGCAGCTGGCGCTCGATATAGAAACACTCGGGCGCCTTGATGTCTTCCAGGTTCACGCCGCCGAAGGTCGGTTCCAGCGAGGCGATGATGTCGACCAGTTTATCGGGATCCGATTCGTTGATTTCGATGTCGAAGACGTCGATGCCGGCGAATTTCTTGAACAGCACGCCCTTGCCTTCCATCACCGGCTTGGCGGCCAGCGGGCCGATATTGCCCAGTCCCAGCACGGCAGTGCCGTTGGTGATGACGGCCACCAGGTTGCCGCGCGCCGTATATTTATAGGCATTGGCCGGATCGATGACGATTTCTTCACAGGGAGCGGCCACGCCTGGCGAGTAGGCCAGCGCCAGGTCGCGCTGGTTGGTCAGTTGTTTGGTCGGCGTCACGCTGATTTTGCCGGGGCGCGGGCACTCGTGATACTCGAGTGCGGCCAAGCGCAATTGTTGACGCAATTCTTCTTTTTTATCAGATGACGAATCCATGCTGTGCTGCCTTCCTGTTTGGTCGATCGGGTGTTCCGGATTTTATCAGACCGATTCTTTCAATTAGCTAGGTATTTTCCGCTAGCCACAGTCTGATATCACGAAAACGCATAACCTAGCATTGTAAGGCCGTCCGGCGGCACAAACGTCCTCAGCAGGAAAAACTATCAAATTTTAGATTTCAATTGGTTTTTGTGATCAGTCGCCGGAGGCACGCCATAGCGGCAGCGCGGCGACGGCGCGCTCGATATCGTCCATCTCGTCGTCGCCCAGGCTGGTGTCGAATGGCGTGGACAGGAGGCGGCGCATCAGCGCCGGACAGCACGATGCGGCGGTTGGCCGGCAGCAGGGACGGCGGCGTCGCCGGACTATTCAAAATTGTCCTCGATCAGGAAGCCGTAATCGTCATCGATCAGCATCTGCAGATACGCGTCGAAACTGTCGGCGATGACCAGGTAATTGTCGGGATCGTGCAGGAAGCGCACGACCTGCCCCACCTTGCCCGACGCCGCGGGCGTGAAATCGACATACAGCCGCGACGAGCCGCCATTGTTCATGCAATGCGAAAAACACAGGCGCTGGCCCTGTTGGATGCCCGCGTCGATGCGGGTGTCGACGATGCCGGGGTCGTCTTCCAGGTAGTGCCCATAGATATCGGCGATGCTGCGCTGGTTCGCTTGCCGGTCTTCCAGGATCTGTGCAACGGAACTCAGGTAATACGGATATTCGAACACGTCCGAACCCAGCATGTACACCAGCACCATGCCGCCGGCATACTCCTGGTAATACGTGCCGTTATACCGGCCCAGCAGGCGCAGCAGACTGTCCGGGCACAGCGGATAGGCCTGGCGCAAGCTGTCCAGTTGCGCCGCGCTGGCACCGCTGGCCAGCGCCAGTTCCGCCAGCGGCTCCGGCGGCATGGCCTGGCGCAAGCCGGCTAAATAGTGGTCGACGATATCCATGCGTGGCGGGCTCCTGAGTTGACGGGTCGGCGCAACAATATAGCAGTTCAGGATACGCGTCCGGCGCACGGCTGGCCCAGCCGCGCCCCCGGCGCGAAGCGCGTGGCAATCAGCAGCAACAACACCACGCCGCCCGCCATCACCATCCACGCCTGGGCCAGGCTGGACGAATGCTGGCGGATCAGCCCGGCGATGAAGGGCATGCTGCTGGCGATGATGTAGCCGCCGCCCTGCACGAAACCGAGCAAGGCGCCGGCGCCAGAAGGGTTCGTCACATGGTCCATGCTGACGATCAGCGACAGGGGAAACAGGGCGCCGATGCCGCAGCCGAGCAATATCACGGCGGGAATGGCCAGTTGCGCGGGCGCCACGATCAGGCACGCCAGGCCGGCCAGCACGGCCAGCAGGACGGACAGCAGCAGGATGCGGCGGTCGGCAAAGCGGTGGATGATGCTGGAAATGATCAGTCCCGCCAGCACTTCCACCAGGGTCAGGCCACCGAGCAGCAAGCCGCTGTCGGCCGCGCTCCAGCCCAGCTCCGTGTAAAACGGCGGCAGCCAGGCCAGCACCAGCGTATAGGCGCCCGTGCCGATGCCGAAAAACACCATCAGCAGCCAGGCGCGGCCATTGCCCACGGGCAGGCTGGCATCCGCGCCGCTGGCCCCGTCCACGCGCGCGGCGGCGGCGCGGCGCCACAGCAGCGCGGCGGCCACGGCGGGCAGCGCCCACAGGGCCAGCAGCGCCTGCCAGCCCAGCGACTGCGCCAGCGGCGAGGCGGACGCGGCCGCAATGGCCGCGCCGCCCATGATGCCCGTCGTATAAAAGCCCATCAGCTGGCCCGCCCGCTCGGGGAAATGGCGCTTGATGAATGCCGGCAGCAAGGCCTGCACCAGCGCGATGCCCAGGCCGCCCAAGGCCGCCGTGACGATCAGCCCGCCGCTGCCGTGCAGGGGCCAGCGCAAGGCGCAGGCGGCGGCGATGATGGCGATGCCGATGCCGATGCCGCGCACCACGCCCAGGCGGCGCTGCAGCTGCGCGCCCGCCAGCGCGCACAGGCCCATGGCGAACACGGGCACGGTGGTCAGCAAGCCCGCGTCGGCATTGCCGAGGCCCGTGCTGGCCTGGATGCTGTCGAGCAAGGGGCCGATCGCGGCCAGGATGGGGCGCAGGTTCAGGCCCAGCAGGATGATGGCGGCCACCAGCAGGGCGGACGAGGGCAGCGGAGAAGAGACGGGGCGTTCAACAGGCATGGCAGAGTAGTCCTTGCCTCGCAGGGAGGCACATGGTTTAATGCGTGACATAATCACTTGATGAAAAGTATCTTAGCATAAAGATAGAAATCTATCTTGATGTCGAGATAAATACATACACCATGACGGATACCCCGCAAGAACACACGCGCGCGCAATTTGCCGCCGCACAATGGCAGCGCGAACTGCCGCAGATGGATACGCGCGCCATGCAGCTGGTGGGCCAGTTGGGCACGGTGGCGCAGCTGATGGCGCGCGACTGGCTCAATCCCCTGTTTGCCGAACACGGCTTGCAGCCGGGCGAATTCGACGTGCTGGCGACGTTGCGCCGCTCGGGCGCGCCCTACAGCCTGACGCCGACGGCCCTGTACGAGGCGGCCATGCTGTCCTCGGGCGGCATGACCAACCGCATCGACCGGCTGGAAGCGGCCGGCCTGATCGAACGCCGGAAGCACCCGACGGACCGGCGCGGCGTGCTGGTGGCCCTCACGCCCCAAGGGCTCGCCTTGATCGAAAAGCTGGTGCTGCTGCACGTGGACAACGAGCGCGCCATGCTGTCGGCACTGAGCGCGGACGAGCAGCGCCAGCTCGACCAGTTGCTGGCCAAGCTGCTGCAGGGCATGGCACAGGCGAAGAAGGTTTAAGCGAGCACGCGCGCCAGCTCGCGCAGGGCCGCATGGCCGCGCCGTGCCTGGCGCTGCAATTCTTCCGGCGCACAGTGGCCATACAGGGCCTGGACGTGGCCCTCGCTGGCGGCGCGCAGGTCGAGCTCGCCTGCGCCGGGGTCGGGCAACTGCCCCTCGACAAGGGTCAGGAAATAATGGCGGGGCGCACCGTGCAGGTTGGCCGCGAACTGCAGCACCAGGCCGCTGTCGAACAGCAGCGCGCCGCTGTGCGCCCCCGCCTCCAGCAGCAGGCGATACGGCGGCAAGGGCCGCCGCGCCGCGCGCAGCACGCTGGCCAGGCGCAGCTGATAACCGAGTTCCAGTCCATTCGCGTGCAAGCGGCCGCCTTGCAGATACACCTTGAACGATGCTTGCACGGCCCGGCTGGCGCGGCGGAACCAGCGTTCATCCTCATACAGGCACAGCTGGCCGCCATCGCATAGTTCATAAAAACCGCGCGCCAACAGTTCCGGCGCCGTGAAACTGGCAAGGCCGACGGCCTGCGGCTCGCGCAGCCAGCCATCGTCAAGATAGGCTTGCATCACGGCGTGGATATCGTGGAGAGGCATAGGGGCATGATCGGCAGTGGCAAAGGCCTGTATTGTAGGCCAGCCTATAATAGCCGGGCCACACCATCACTCAACGAACAGACCACGCCATGGCCCCACACGACGCGCTTTCCGAATTCGACCTGATCAAACACTATTTCGTGCGCCAGCGCCCCGGCCGCGCCACCCTGGGCATCGGCGACGATTGCGCGCTGATGACGCCCGGCACCGGCAAGCAGATCGCCATCTCGTCGGACATGCTGGTCGAGGACCGGCACTTCTTTGCCGGCGCCGACGCCCGCATGCTGGGTCACAAAAGCCTGGCCGTGAACCTGTCCGACCTGGCCGCCATGGGCGCGCGCCCCGTGGCATTCACGTTGGCCCTGGCCCTGCCGCAGGCGGAGCGCGCCTGGCTGGCCGGCTTTGCCGATGGCCTGTTCGCGCTGGCCGACGCCTTTGATTGTGAACTGATCGGCGGCGACACCACCAAGGGTCCGCTGAATATCTGCATCACCGTGTTCGGCGAACTGGCGCCGGGCCAGGCCCTGCGCCGCGGCGCGGCCGTGGCGGGCGACGACATCTGGGTCAGCGGGACTGTCGGCGACGCGCGCCTGGCGCTGGCCGGCTACCGCATGGAACAGGAATTATCGCCAGCCGACCTGGCCACTGCAGGCGCGCGTCTACACACGCCGACGCCGCGCGTGGCGCTCGGCTGCGCCTTGGCCGAAGCGGGCCTCGCGCATGCGGCCATCGACATCTCGGACGGCCTTGTCGGCGACCTCGGTCACATCTTGAAAGCGTCGGGCGTGGGCGCCACCTTGGACGTCGACGCCCTGCCGGCCGGCCCCGTGCTGGCGCGGCAAGCGACGCCCCTGCGCCGCCGCTACACGGCAGCCGGCGGCGACGACTATGAGCTGTGCTTCACGGCGCCCGCTGCCTCGCGCGACGCCATCGCCGCACTGGCGATCAGCTGCGGCACGCCCGCCACGCGCGTGGGCCGCATCGAGGCGCAAGCAGGCTTGCGGCTGGTCGATGCGCAGGGACAGCCGCTGGATTTACAACTGAGCTCGTTCGACCACTTCAGCGATTCAATCGGCTAGCGCACCGCCGCCCGCGCCAATCCCGGCTGGTTCACCATCCAGTAATGCTGGAAGGCCAGGCGGATGTTGTCGCGCAGCTGGGTGTCATCCCACGGCTTCGTATAGAAACGGTAGATGGCGCCCCGGTTGATCGAGTCGAGCACGGCTTCCAGGCCCGTGTAGCCGGACAGGATGATGCGTATGGTTTCCGGATACAGCTCCTTGACCTTGCTGAGGAACTCGGTGCCGCTCATGCTGGGCATGCGCTGGTCGCAGACGATCACGTGGACCCGGTGCAGGGCCAGCATCTCAAACCCTTCGGCCGGCGTGCTGGCCGTGAGAATCTGGTAGCCCTCGGGGCGGAACAGGCGGTGCAGCGACGACAGCACGTTGACGTCGTCGTCGACGATGAGCAGGGTTTGCGCCGGCTGGGCGGCCGGGTCGTGGCCGGGCGGCAGGCCGGCGCCCGCAGCGATCATCTGTCCCAGTTCCAGCGCCGGCAGGGCGCGGCTGAAATAGAAACCCTGGATCTCGTCGCAGCGGTTGCGCCGCAGGTATTCCAGCTGCGGGCGCGATTCCACGCCCTCGGCCACCACGCTCAGTTTCAGGCTGTGCGCCATGCTGACGATGGCCAGCGCGATGGCCGCGTCGTTCGGGTTGCTGGTGATGTTGCGCACGAAGGCGATGTCGATTTTCAGCTTGTCGATGGGGAAGCGCTGCAGATACGCCAGGCTCGAGTAACCGGTGCCGAAATCGTCGATGGCCACCTTCACGCCGATTTTTTTCAGCTTGCCCAGCACGACGATGGTGCGCTCGGCGTTCGACATCAGCGCCGTTTCCGTCAGTTCCAGTTCCAGCAGCTCGGGCGCCACCTTGTGCTGCGCCAGCGCGCGCGTCACTTCGCCTTCCAGGTCGCCTTCGGCAAACTGGCGGCTCGACACGTTCACGGCCACGTGCACGGGCCCCGCTTCGCTGTCGCGCCATTCGGCGATCTGGCGGCAGGCGGCCTGGATCACCCAGGCGCCCACGCGCACGATCAGGCCCGTGTCTTCCAGCACGGGCACGAATTCGGCCGGCGCCACCAGGCCGTAGCCGGGGCGGCGCCAGCGCAGCAACGCTTCCACGCCGCTGATGCGGCCCGTGCGCAAGTCCACCTTCGGCTGGTAATACAAAATGAACTGCTCGTGTTCGAGCGCATGGCGCAGCGCCAGTTCCAGGTCCAGGCGCGCCAGCACCTGCACGTTCATGCCGGCCGTGAAAAAGCGGTAGCCGTCGCGGCCCGCCTGCTTGGCGCCGCCCATGGCCGTATTCGCGTATTTGATCAGCGTTTCCGGGTCGGTGGCGTCGTCCGGATACATGGCGATGCCGATGCTGGCCGTCAGGGTGGCCGCGTGGCCGCGCAGGTCGAACGGCGCGCGCAGGACTTCGCGCACCTGGTTGGCCACGGCCACGGCTTCCTGCTGGTTGCGGCTCATGGTCAATATGAGCGCGAATTCGTCGTTGCCCAGGCGCCCCACCGTGTCGCGCAGGCGCACGCATTCGACCAGGCGGTTGCTGAACTGGCGCAGCAGTTCGTCGCCCAGCGCCGCGCCCAGGGTGTCGTTGATGCTTTTGAAGCGGTCCAGCGCGATGAACAGCACCACGATGCGCCAGCTTTTTTCCTGCGCCAGTTCGACGGCCTGGGCCAGCGTCTGGTAAAACAGGCTGCGGTTCGGCAGGCCCGTCAAGCCGTCGTAATGGGCCAGGTGCTTCAGGCGCTCCTGCGCCTGGCGCCGTTCGCTGATGTCGCGCGCCACGGCGATCAGCAGCAGGCCGCCCGCGCCCCCGCCCGCCACGGGCGCCTGCGCATACCAGTGCCAGCCCAGTTCCACGGGCACCAGGCTCAGGTCGCGCCGCACCAGTTCGCATTCCGTCACTTCCGTGGCCAGGTGGGCCGGGCCGCCCGGCAGCGCGGCCAGGGGCGGGGCCGGCGGCGATGGCAGCAGGGTGCCGGGCGACAGCGCCAGCAGTTCGGCGCGGGCATAGCCGAGCAGGCGGCACGCGCCGTCGTTGACGTCGACCAGGGTCATGCCCAGCACGTCGACGAGGAAGATGGCGTCGGTGGTGGCGTCCATGGCGCCGCGAAAGCGCTGCAGCTCGGCCGTGCGCTGGCCCACCGTGCGTTCGAGCAAGGTGTTGTAGTGGCGCGCGGCGCGGTGCAGCAGCCGCACTTCGAGCATGTTGCGGATGCGCGTGAGCACCTCGAGCGCGTCGAACGGCTTGCTGATGAAGTCGCGCGCGCCCGCTTCCAGCGCGGCCAGCTTGGCGTCCGGGTCGGCGGCGATCACCAGCACGGGCAGATAGCCTTCCCGCTCCAGCGGACGCAAGGCATCCATCACCTCGTAGCCGCTCATGCCGGGCATGACCAGGTCGAGGATGATCAGGTCGAACTGGTGGCGCTGGTGCAGGCCGGCCACGGCGCGCGCGTCGAGGGTGCTGCTGATGGCCGTGTAGCCGCCGCTTTGCAGCAAATGCTCGAGCAGGCGCAAATTGACGTCCTGGTCGTCGACGATGAGAATTTTCGCCGCATAGATATCGGCCTGGCTGATCATGGCGCGCCTGTTCCCTTCTGCCGGCGCTGCTGCGCCACATAGGCCAGGGTGCTGTTGATCGCCTCGGTAAATTCATCGAGGTTGATCGGCTTGGTCAGATAGCGGTAAAAGCCCAGCGCCATGCTGCGCTCGACGTCGCCCGGCATGGCGTTGGCCGTCAGGGCGATGACGGGAATGTGCGCCGTGCGCGGGTCGGCGCGCAGCAGCTTCAGCGCGTCCGTGCCATTCACGTGCGGCAGGTTGATGTCCATCAGGATCAGCTGCGGCAGGTGGGTGCGCGCCATTTCCACGCCCAGGCGGCCATCCGTGGCCGTCAGCAGCTGCAATTGCGGGCAGTAGCGGACGATTTCCTCGACCAGGGTCAGGTTGGCGGGATTGTCTTCCACGTACAGCAGGGTCACGGGGGCGCTGTGCTCGAGCAGCGCCCCGGCCAGGTCGGGCCGCGGCAAGGCCAGCAGGTCGGGTGCGGGCAAGGCGTCGACCACGCGCAGCTCGATCCAGAACGTGCTGCCCTCGCCGGACGCGCTGGTCACACCGATGCTGCCATCCATCAGCTCCACCAGGCGCTTGGTGACCACCAGGCCGATGCCGCTGCCTTCTTCCGTGCCGCCCTCCTGCCCCAGCCGGTTGAAGGGCTGGAACAGCAGCGCCACCTGTTCGCCGTCGAGGCCTATGCCCGTGTCGCGCACGCTGATGCGCACCCGTCCGCCCGCCTGCGGCGCGCAATCGATGGTCACCCGCCCCTGCTCGCGGTTGTACTTGAGCGCATTCGACAGCAGGTTCAACAGAATCTGCTTGAGGCGCGTGCGGTCGGCCAGCACGTTCAGGGGGCAGGCGTCGGGGAAGGTCATGCCGATGCCGCGCTGGCTGGCCAGCGGCGCGATCATGTCGCGGCATTCCTGCAAGATGGCGTCCAGGCCCACCGGTTCGAGCGACAGGCTGACCGTCCCCGATTCCACCTTCGCCAGGTCGAGGATTTCATTGATCAAGGTCAGCAGATGGCGTCCCGATTTCAGGATATGCCCGGCGAACTCCTTCTTTTGCTCGAGGGTCGACGGCAGGCGGTCGGAACTGAGGATTTGCGCGAAGCCCAGGATGGCGTTCAGCGGCGTGCGCAATTCATGGCTCATCGACGACAGGAAGGCCGACTTGGCGTAGTTGGCGCTGCGCGCCTCTTCCATCGCCATGGCCAGTTCGCCATTCGTCATTTCCAGCTGCATCGTGCGCTCGTGCACGCGCACTTCCAGTTCCTGATTCAGGCGCATGACTTCCTGCTGCGCCTGGGTGCGCTGCTCGCCCTCGCGCGCCAGCTCGCCGTTCGAGCGTTCCAGCGCCTGCGTGCGCAGCTCGATCTCGGCCAGCATCTTGTTGAAGGAATCGACCAGCTGCGCCACTTCGTCGACGCTGAGCTTGCGCGCGCGGCGCGAGTAGTCGCCCGTCTCGATCACTTCGCGCGCCACGTCGGCGATATCGAGGATGGGCTGCGTGATGACGAAATCGAGGCGGCGCAGCAGCAGCAAGGCCACCAGCAGCGCCAGCACCGTCACGCCCAGCGCGATGGCCAGGTAATCGGCCGTGCGGCCGGCCAGCTCGTAGTCGGCGCGCAGATACACGGTGCCCAGCAGTTCGCCATTGTCGACGATGGGCTTGAACAGCTCCACAGAACTGCCCTGGATGGTTTCGCCTTCCTTGCCCACCTTCGCCGGCAGCTCGCCCACGTGCTCGTTCGCGCGGTAGCTGGCGAACAGGCTGCCGTCGGCCTTGTACAGGGCGCCGGCCGTCACGCGCGGGCGGATGCGCATCAGGCTGAGGTTTTCCAGCGCCAGGCGTTCGTCGTCGAAGGCCAGCGCGGCCGAGCTCATATGCCCCAGCAGTTCGGCCTGGGTACTGATGTCGGCCACCAGGTTGCGGTGGTAGGCGCGCAAGTCGTAGGCGACGATGGTGGCCAGCGAAATGACGAGCGCCACCAGGGTGGTCAGCAAGACCACCGACATCAGTTTGTGGCGGATGGAGCGCAGTCGTATCATCTAGGCGCCTCCCGTCTGCACGCGATAGGCGGCCAGCAGCATGCGCGCGCTGATGCGGATATGCGCCTGCGCCACGGGTTTCAGGGCCACGTCGAAGCGCACCTTGTCCTCGGCCATCACAAAATTGATCATGCTGCCCATCGCGTAGACCTCATCCGAATCGGACACCGTCAGCAACGCCAGGCCACGGCTGGCGGCCAGCATCTCCTGCAGCGCCGTTTTATCCAGCGCGCCCAGGTACAGCACGTGCAGCCCGGCCAGCGCTTCGCCGCGGCGCACTTTTTTCACCTGCACGGCGCGGCCGTTGACGCTATGCCCGGCCACGCTCAGTTCGAGCTGCTCGGCCAGCGCGTCGGCGCCCGCCACGCCGATCACCAGCGGAGAGTCGGCCCGGGCAAAGCTGCCGTCCGGCCACTCGACATAGCCGGCAAACTTGTACAGATACGCGGCCTTGACCTGGCGCTCGAGGTCGCCCGGCACCTGCGCCTGCGCCTCGGCGCACAGCGCGCCCAGGAGCAGCAATAGCCAGCCCCAGCGAAGGGAGCGATGGCCGCCGCGCACGGGGCGGCGCAGGGGGCCAGGATGACGCCACCAGGTCCAGTTCAGAATTGCCATGACAACCGAGTAAAGATAATGCATACGAAGGCGCGGCACCATGCCGCTTGCCTGTTCGAGCGATGTGCACCAGGGCGGCGCAGCGACAGAGCGCCTGCCGGCCCGAAGTGGTAGCAAATGTATAAAAGAGTGTACGCATTTTCGCTGTGACCGGGGAAAGTTTCTTTTACCGTGGGCCATGCTACAGTCTTGCCACCATTTTCACCGCATGCAGGAGTCAACCATGAGCAACGCACTCGTCCCCCTCTCCACCGCCGTCGGCCTGGCCCTGCAGGCGAAGGGCCTGCTGCTGGCCACGGCCGAATCGTGCACGGGCGGCGGCGTGGCACAGGCCGTCACCGATATCTCAGGCTCGAGCGCCTGGTTCGAACGGGGCTTCGTCACCTATTCCAACGGGGCCAAGACCGGCATGCTGGGCGTGCCCGCCGAACTGATCGCCGCCCACGGCGCCGTCAGCGAGGAAGTGGCCGCCGCCATGGCGCAAGGAACGCTGGCCCACAGCGAAGCCCAGGTGGCCGTCTCGACCACGGGCATCGCCGGCCCCACGGGCGGCGTGCCGGGCAAGCCCGTCGGCACCGTCTGCTTCGGCTGGGCCATGGACGGGCGCGTGCAGACGCAGCGGCGGGTGTTCGCCGGCGACCGCCAGGCCGTGCGCGAGCAGGCCGTGGCGCACGCCCTGCGCGAACTGCTGCGTTTTATCCAGTAGCGTCGGCGACGCAGGCGCGGTCGCGTCCCGCCTGCTTGGCCGCGTACAGGGCGCTGTCGGCGCGCATCAGCAATTCGTGGCGGCCGGCGCCGTGGCGCGGATATTCGGCGATACCGGCGGAAAAGGTGCAGCCGGACAGGCTGTGCGGCGCCTGCTGGATCAGCAGCTGGCGGTAGCGCGCGGCGATATCGTCGATCTTGTGCGCGGCGATGACGCTGTCGGCCTCGCGCAACAGCAGGCAGAATTCCTCGCCGCCATAGCGGCACACCATGTCGCTGCCGCGCAGCTGGCTCTCCACCAGGCGCGCGAACTGGATCAGCACCTCATCGCCAAAGTTATGCCCGTACGTGTCGTTGACGCGCTTGAAGAAATCCAGGTCGATGATGGCGATGGCCACGGGCGCATCCGCATCGGCCGCGTGCAGGATGGCATTGAGGCAGGTTTCAAAATGGCGGCGGTTGTACAGGCCCGTCAGGTGGTCGCGCATGGCCTGCTCCTTCAGGCTGTCCTGCAGCGAATTGACGTGCAGGATCTGGTGCGCCAGTTCGCGGTTCAGGTGCTCGAGCTTGACATTTTCCGATTCGCGCGCCGCCTGCAGCTCCAGCGCCTTGTCGCGCTCGGCTTTCAGGCTGTGCATTTCCTTTTCCAGGTTGCGCATCAGACTGCGCGAGGCGCGCGCCGACTTGCTGCTGGCCTCGTACGCGGCCTGGTATTGCTGCAGGAAACCGTACGCGGCCTGCCATTCGCCCAGCTGGGCATTGATGTCGGACAAGCCGCGCAGGATCTGCTGCTGGTGAAACGGATTGCGCGTCCAGCTCAGCAGGCTGTGCGCCTGCGTCAGCGAGGCCAGCGCCTGCGCCGTCTGGCCCGCGTGCAGGTCCAGCTTGCCGCGCACCAGCCACGCATGCATCTGCTCTTCCAGGTCCTGGCCGCGGCGCGCATAGTCTTCCGCCCGCAGCAGCAATTGCAAGGCGCTCCCGGGCTGGCGCAGCAGGATGGCGGCGTGGGCGGCAATACAGAACAGGAAGGCGCGCACGGCCAGGTCTTCTTCCGGCCACTCGTAAAACGGCTCGACCAGCGCCAGCGCCTCGGCTGGCTTGCCGGTGGCTAATAAACACATGGCCAGATTGGCCGAAACGATGGTTTGCTGGTATTTGAGCTTTTGCGTGCCGATGATCTCGAGCGCCTCGACCAGCAGGGGAATGGCGTCTTCATCGTTGCCCAGGTCATGCTGCGACGACGCCAGGTTCGACAGGCTGTTGACCCGGTGCGCGGGGCTGCCGAAACGCTCGGCGATGTCGAGCGCCAGCAGGAAATTGCGCGGACCGTCCTGCGTATCGCCACGGTTCAGGGCATCGACGCCCAGGCGCGCGTACAGCATGAACTTGTGCAGCGAGTCGGGGATCTGCGCGGCCTGGCTGCGCGCCTGCAGGAAGTGCTGCTCGGCATCGGCGAAGTCGCCGCGCCGGCTCGCATACGCGCCCCGCAGGGCGGCCACTTCCATGCCGCCTTCCAGGTCGCAGGTCTGCTTGAAATAGTCGCGCAGGCGCTCGCACGACGGCTCCGTTTCGCCCGCATAATAGGACAGCCAGCAATGATTGAGTTCCGCATACGCGCCGCCGCGCGCATACTGTTGCCGTTGCGCCGCCGCCAGCGCCATCTGCGCCAGCCGGCGTGCCTGGCGGCGGTTGCCGACCAGGCAAGACAGGGCTTGCTGATTCAAACGGTCAATGTCGGCTTTATCGAGACTGGAGATCGGCACTGCGTCCTCATTCACACTCTGGGGTGCATTTTTCACACAAAACTTGCTCTGTATCAATGGTATCCTGATTAACATCATAACCAGATTCGCTCCCGCGCATGGCATCTTTGCAAAGGATTGTGGTAAAAATGCCAGTCGTGGCCTGGCCGGGCGCCAGCGCCGCTGTCACGGATCTTTGATTGTCACTGACGCAACAACTTGGAGTAGTCGCAATGCAAAACACGGTACATTTCATCCTGCAGGGCAAGGGCGGCATCGGCAAGACCCTCGTCTCGACCCTGCTGGCCCAGTGGATAGGCGGCAAGGACGACACGCCTTTGCGCTGTTATGACACCGACCAGGAAAACGCCACCTTCTCGCGCTACAAGGCGATGAACGTCAAGCACGTGCCCGTGATGACGGATGCGCGCAACATCGATCCGAAACGCTTCGACGCGCTGATGATCGACATCCTCGATACGGACGGCAACTGCGTGGTCGACAATGGCGCGAACACGTTTTCGCCGCTGATGGGCTACCTGCTGGAAAACGACTGTTTCTCTCTTCTGGAAGAATCGGGCCGCAAGGTGTACATCCACACCATCGTCGGCGGCGGCGACACCCTGCACGACACGGCCACGGGTTTTGTCGCCACGGCCCAAGCGACGAAGGTGCCGCTGGTGCTGTGGCAAAACGAACACTTCGGCCTGCTGCAATCGGCGTCCGGCAAGCAATTCGTCGAATCGCAGTCGTATGCCGACAACCGCGCGCGCGTCAAAGGCAGCATCACCTTGAGCCAGCGCAACCCCGACACCTTCGGCGCCGACGTCAAGAAAATGAACACGGCGCGCCTGACGATGCAGGAAGTGCTGCAGAACGACAAGTTCAACATCATGGAAAAGCAGCGCATCAAGGTCGTCTACCGCGACATCTTCGAACAGCTCGACAAGGTGCAGTGGTAGATGGACCGGCACACACTGCGCAGCCACGTGTTCGACAAGACGGGCATCAAGATCGACGTCGACGACCCGATATTCGCCCTGGTGGCGTTGAACGAAGCCGTGCTGGCGGACACCGTCGAACGCCAGCTGGCCCTGCTGGACGCCGCCACCCACGCGCTGGCGGCGCAGGCGCGCGCCACGGGCGGCTTGCCGCCCGAACCGGGCGCAGCCATGCCCCAGCCCGTGCCGCAAGCGCCCGGGCCCGCCCCCCTTTTTACGCCGCGCGAATGGCGTTTGCTGGGTGCGGCGGCCATCGTCTCGCTCACCTGCGCGCTGCTGGTGCTGGGCGGCGCGGCCCTGCTGTATAAACTGTAGCACCGTCGCGCTGGGCCAGCCACGAGCGGGCCGCAGCGTCTTCCCCACCCTAGCCTGGAAGCATGCATGAAACCGATCAAATTGCTGGCCATTCCCGCCCTGATGCTGTCGCTGTACGGCGCCCCGCTCACGCTCGCCCACGCCGCCGGCGCCGCTGCCGCGACGGCAGCCACGGCCGTGCCCAATGTCGCCTACGAAAAATACACCTTGCCGAACGGTCTCGACGTGATCCTCGTGGAAGACCATAAATTGCCCGTCACGGCCGTCAACATCTGGTACCACGTGGGACCGGCGAATGAAGCGCCGGGCCTGACGGGCTTTGCGCATTTGTTCGAACACATGATGTTCGCCGCCACCAAGCACGTGCCGCGCGGCATGGCCGACCAGCTGCTGGAAGGCGCGGGCGCCACGGATTCGAACGGCAGCACGGATTTCGACCGCACCAATTATTTCGACACGGTGCCGTCGAACCAGCTGGAACTGGCCCTGTGGGCCCATTCCGACCGCATGGGCTATCTGCTGGACGTGCTCGACCAGACGGCGCTGACGAACCAGCAGGACGTGGTGCGCAACGAACGCCGCCAGAGCGTGGAAAACGCGCCCTACGGCATCGTGCAGGAAGCGCTGTACCACCAGCTGTTTCCGAAGACCCATCCGTATTACGCCAGCGTCATCGGTTCGCATGCGGACATCCAGAACGCGAAACTGGCCGACATCAAGGAATTCTTCAGCAAATACTATGGTCCCAACAATGCCAGCCTGGTGATCGCGGGCGACATCGACAAGGCGAAGACCAAGGAACTGGTCAACAAGTATTTTGGCAGCTTCAAGAGCGGCCCCGCCGTGGCCAAGCCCGACGTCGTGACGCCGCCCATCACGCAGGAGCGCCGCATCGTGGTGCAGGACCGGGTCGAACTGCCGCGCGTCTTCATGGCCTGGCTGACGCCGTCCGCCTACGCCAAGGACGATGCGGAACTGTCGATGGCCGCGCAGATCCTGGCCGGCGGCAAGTCCAGCCGCCTGTATAAATCCCTGGTGTACGACAAGCAGATCGCGCAGGACGTGGGCGCCAACCAGAGCTCGAACGCCCTCACCTCCGTGTTCACCCTCGACGTGACGGCCCGCCCCGGCCATAAGCCCGAGGAAATCGAGCAAGCCATGCAGGCGGAACTGGAGCAATTGCGCACCAAGGGGCCCAGCGAGAAGGAAATCGAGCGGGCCCGCAACAGCATCGAAACGAGCATGCTGAGCCAAGTGGAAAAAGTGGGCGGCAATGCCAACATAATGAACCAGTACAACCAGTACCTGGACGACCCCGGCTACCTGGGCAAGGATATCGAGCGCTACCGTCAGGTGACGGCGGCCGGCGTGCAGCGCGCCGTCGACACCTACCTGAAAAATCAGGCGCGCGTGGTCGTGTATGGCGTACCGGGCAAGCCGGACCTGGGTCCGGAAGTGGCGACGCCGGCGCCGGGCAAAGTCAAGCCGGCGCCAGGCACGGCCATCAATGCGGACGAGCCATGGCGCAACGCGGTGCCGAAGGCCGGTCCCGCGCCGACAATCGTGCTGCCGCAAGCGACCTCCTTCACCTTGAGCAATGGCTTGACCGTGATCCACAACTACAACCCGGCCGTGCCGCTCGTGTCCAGCCAACTGGTCATCAAAAGCGGTTCGGGCGCCAATCCGCTGGCGCAGCCGGGCTTGTCAGGCTTTACGGCGCAATTGCTGCAGGAAGGGACCAGTACGCGCAGCGCGCCGCAGATCGCCGATGACGTGGCGCAACTGGGCGCTTTCCTCGGCACGGGTTCCGGCGCGGACGCCTCGTTCGCCCAGCTGACGTCGCTGAAAACCACCTTCCCGCAAGCGCTCGACGTGCTGGCCGACGTGGTGCAGCACCCGCAATTCCCGCAAGAAGAGGTGGAACGCCAGCGCGCCAGCCGCATCGGCGAACTGGCGCAGCAGCGCGAAAACGCGGCGGCCGTGGCGGCCCGCGTGGAAGCGGCCGCCCTGTACGGCCCGCAACATCCGTACGGCACCATCCAGCTGGGCACGGAAGCGGCCCTGAAGGCGACCAGCCGCGCCGACCTGCAAGCGTTCTGGCAGCAGCATTACGTGCCCAACAATGCGGCCCTGATCGTCTCCGGCGACATCGACGCGGCGCAATTGAAGGCCCTGGCGGAAGCCAAGTTCGGCAGCTGGAAGGCGGGCGCGGTGGCGCCGTCCGTGACGGCGGCGCCGGCCACGACGAAAGCCAGACTGATCCTCGTCGACAAGCCGGGCGCGCCGCAGACGGCCGTGCGCCTGTCGACCATCGCCGTGGCCCGCGCAACGCCCGACTATGCGCCGCTGCAAGTGATGAACGCGGCGCTGGGCGGCTTGTTTACTAGCCGGCTGAGCAATAACCTGCGCGAAGAGAAGGGCTACACGTATGGCGTGCGCTCGCAATTCCAGTACCGCAGCCAGCCGGGACCGTTCTCCATCGCGGCCGGCGTGCGCACCGACGTGACGGGTGCGGCCGTGTCGGAAACCTTCAAGGAAATCCGCGCCATGATCGCCAAGCCCTTGACGGCCAGGGAATTGTCGAATGCGCGCAATTCGCAGGTGCTGTCCTTGCCGGGCCAGTTCGAGACGAATGCCAGCATCAGCGCCAGCATGGCCAACACCTATGTCTACGGCCTGGGGCTCGACTACTACGCGACCTTGCCGCAGCGCTTTGCCAGCGTGACGGACAAGCAGGTGCAGCAGGTGGCGAAGAAATACCTGCAACCGGAAAAGCTGATCGTCATCGGCGTGGGCGACAAGGCGAAGATCGCGCCGCAGTTGAGCAAGCTCAAACTGGCGCCCGTGGAACTGCGCGATGCGGAGGGTAAGGTGAAGTAAAGACTAGCGGCGCCGGAACAGAACAGCCTTGTCCACCAGCGCCGCGATCGCCACGCCCGCCGTGTAGGCGATCAAATCGCCCCAGCCGAAGGTGGAACCGAGCACCAGGTGTCCCAGCGGATGCGCGCGCAGCGCGACGAGCCAGGGCGTCTGGATCAGCTGGCCGAATTCCACGGCAAAGCAGATCAGCAGCGCAGTCAGCGCCAGCTGCCAGGTGCGCATACGCGTGGCGACGATGCCCAGCGCAAAGACGATCATCATGGCCCACAGGGCGTCGCCCGGATACTTGCCCAGCGCGGCGGGGAGGAATTGGGGATAGGCGCGCGAGGCCAGGCCCAGCGCGATGACAGCCACGGTTGCGCCCACCTGCAGCAGGCGGCGGCGTTCAGGTTTTACCAGGAACATATTTCCATTCAAAGGCACAATACGGGCCGAACCATTGCGGCCCGTCCGATATTGTACTGCGCGGCCGTGTCCGCCTGCAGCCTATCGCATCAAGCCAGGTCCACGTGCTGCGCCAGGAAGTCGAGAAAGACGCGCACGCGCAGCGGCACATGCCCGCCCTGCCCCACGAACACGGCATGTACTTCCTCGCTGTCGCCCGGGTTGAACGCTTCCAGCACGGCCTGCAAACGGCCTGCCGCGATATCGGTGCGCACCTGGAAGGCCGCCAGGCGCGCCAGTCCCAGCCCCGCCAGCGCCAGTTGCCGCAAGGCTTCGCCATCGCTGGCCTGCGCATTGCCAACGACCGGCACGACGAGGTCGCCCTCGGGCAGGCGCAACGGCCAGCCCGAGCGGGCGCGCGCGTAATTGGCGTCGAGCAGATTGTGCGACGCCAGATCGGCCGCTGCCCGCGGCGTGCCGCGCCGCGCCAGATAGGCGGGCGATGCGACGATCGCCATGCGCGTCTGGCCCAGCTTACGCGCCAGCAAGTTGGAGCTTTTCAGGGGGCCGGCCCGCACGGCCACGTCCGTGCGCTGCTCGAGGATATCGACCACGGTATCGGTCAGCACGATGTCGAGCGTCACCTCGGGATAGCGCTCGAGAAACAGCGGCGCCAGCGGCAGCAAGAAATGCTGGCCGAACGGCACATTCGCATTCACCCTGATCTTGCCACGCGGCACATCCTGCACGCCCGCGCAGCGCTCGGCCTCGTCCAGCGCCGCCAGCACCTGCGTGCCCCGTTCATACAGGCCGCAGCCCTCGGCCGTCAGCTGCAGCTGGCGCGTGGAGCGGTTCAACAGGCGCGCGCCCAGGCGCTCCTCCAGCCGAGACACGAGCTTGCTGACGGCCGACGGCGTCATGCCGCAGGCGCGCGCGGCGGCGGAAAAACCGCCCAGCTCGACGACGCGCACAAACACTTCCAGCTCGCCGGAGCGGTTCACTTCGAGTCTGGCCATTGTGAATTCAACTCATAAATGTTCTTCGATAGGATAGTCTAGTGCATAAATGGCTTTGCTTGCATCATGCGCACATTCCCCTTGATGAAGCGAGCCGCCATGCAACGATCTTCCCTCCTCCCCGCCGCCCTGCTGAGTCTGGCATTCAGCACCAGCCCGGCCCAGGCCGCCAACGCCGAACTTGCACCAGCCCCCGCCTCCAACTGGCTGGCCAGCTGGACAACCAGCCCGCAAGCCGTGTGGGGCAGCGACTTTGTGCTTCCCGCCAACGTGCCCGCCGTGCTGCACGGGCAAACCGTGCGTCAGGTGGCGCGCCTCAGCATGGGCGGCCCGCGCGTGCGCATCGTGCTGTCGAATGCGTATGGCAAGGTGCCGCTGCGCATCGGCGCGGCCAGCGTGGCGCTGGCCGCGTCCGGATCGGCCATCGCAGCGGGCAGCCTGCGCACGCTGACCTTTGCCGGCCAGCCCTCGGCTACCATGGCGCCGGGAGCGCCGCTCGTCAGCGACCCCGTCGCGCTGTCCGTGCCAGACCTGGCGCGGCTGACGGTGAGCGTCCACCTGCCGCAAGCCAGTTCCGTCTCCACGTTTCACTGGGATGGCCGCGAAACGGCGTGGATCGCCCCGCACGACCAGACGCGGGCCGCGCGCATTGACGAGGCGCAAACGGGCGTGCAGACCACCACGGCGCGCCTTCTACTCGGTGCCATCGAAGTGGAAGCGGCGCCGGCGGCGCAAGCCGTGGCCATCCTGGGCGACTCGATCACCGATGGCGCCAGCGCCAGCCTGGGGATCGATGCGCGCTGGCCCGACTTCCTGGCCAGGCGCCTGGCGCCGCAGGGCGTGGCCGTGATCAATGCGGGCATTTCCGGTGGACGGCTATTGTCCGACGGCATGGGAGAGAACGCCCTGGCGCGCTTCGAGCGCGACGTGCTGGCGCAGCCTGGCGTGCGCTCGGTGGTCGTCTTGTTGGGGATCAATGACATCAGCTGGCCCGGCACGGCGTTCGCGCCACAGAAACAGCGTCCCACCTTGGAAGAATTAAGCATCGGCTACGCGCAGCTGGTGGCCCAGGCCCGCAGCCGCGGCGTGCGCGTCATCGGCGCCACCCTGACGCCGTTCGAAGGCGCCCTGCCCGACACGCCCTTGAGCGACTATTATCAAAAGGAAAAAGATGCGCTGCGCCAGCAATTGAATACGTGGATACGCGGCAGCGGCCTGTTTGACGCCGTGCTCGACTTCGACGCCTGGACGCGCGACCCCGCCCATCCGCTGCGTCTGCTGCCCGCCTACGACTCGGGCGACCATTTGCACCCGGGCGACGCCGGCAACCGGGCGCTGGCGGAAGGGATAGACCTGCGGCTGCTGTTGCCGGCCCTCAAGCCTTAATCGCCCAGCCCTGCGTACAAGGCCGTGCTCAAGTAGCGCTCGCCGAACGACGGGATGATGGTGACGATGTTCTTGCCCGCGTTTTCCGGACGGCGCGCCACTTGCAGGGCGGCCCACAGGGCGGCGCCCGACGAGATGCCGACCAACAAGCCTTCATCGCTGGCGGCCAGGCGCGCCGTGGCGAAGGCGTCGTCGTTCTTGACGCAAATGATTTCGTCGTAGATGGCCGTGTTGAGGATCTGCGGCACGAAACCGGCGCCGATGCCCTGGATCGGGTGCGGCCCCTTGGTGCCTTTCGACAGCATCGGCGACGCTTCCGGTTCCACGGCGATCACTTGCAGGCCGGGCTTGCGCTCCTTCAACACTTCGCCGATGCCGGTGATCGTGCCGCCCGTACCCACGCCGGCGACGACGATGTCCACTTGCCCATCCGTGTCGCGCCAGATTTCCTCGGCCGTCGTGGCGCGGTGGATGGCGGGATTGGCGGGATTATTAAATTGCTGCAGCATCAGGTAGCGCGGGTCGGCCGCCACCAGTTCCTCGGCCTTCCGGATGGCGCCCAGCATGCCTTCGCTGCCAGGTGTGAGCACCAGTTCGGCACCGTAGGCGCGCAGCAGGATGCGCCGTTCGCGGCTCATGGTGTCGGGCATGACGAGGGTGCAGCGGTAGCCGCGCGCGGCGCACACCATGGCCAGCGCGATGCCCGTGTTGCCGCTGGTGGGCTCGACGATGACGGTATCGGGATGGATCTTGCCGGCGCTTTCCGCGGCGACGATCATGGACAGGCCGATGCGGTCCTTGACGCTGTGCGCGGGATTGTAGAATTCGAGTTTGGCGAGGATGGTGGCCACACTGCCGGCGGCGATGCGGTTGATGCGCACCAGGGGGGTGTTGCCGATCAGTTCAGTGACGTCGTTGGCGATGTTCATGGGAGTCTCCACAGCAATTACAGAAGAATCCAGTCTACCGCGTTTTGGCGGCGG
>NZ_JBWBYV010000052.1:0-55963 GCF_056174685.1 Janthinobacterium sp. BHSEK | reverse complement strand
CAGCCCCTGTTCCCGCTGCTGTCGCAGCAGTTTCATCTGACGCCCGCGCAAAGCAGCTGGTCGCTGTCCGTGTCCAGCGGCTTGCTGGCCATCTCCTTGGTGCTGCTGAGCGCCGTCTCGGACCGGGTGGGACGCAAGCCGCTGATGGTGGCGTCGATGTTTTCCGCCGCGATATTGACGATCTTGTCCGCCTTCGCCCAGGATTATGCGCAACTGCTGGCCATCCGCGCTGCGCTGGGCATCGCCTTGGGCGGCATGCCGGCCGTGGCCATGGCTTACCTGGGCGAGGAAATCGAGGGGCCGTCGCTGGGACTGTCGATGGGGCTATATATCGCCGGCAGCGCGTTCGGCGGTATGTCGGGGCGCTTGATCGCTTCCATGCTCAGCGATTTCCTCTCGTGGCGCTGGGCCCTGGGCGTGCTGGGCGTGGCCGGCGTGCTGGCGGCGGCGGAATTCTGGCGCAGCCTGCCCGCGTCGAAGAACTTCGTGCCCAGTACCAAGGGTTGGAACGCCTTGCCGCATGCCATCAAGCAGCATTTTTCGGATAAGGGCTTGCCGTGGCTGTTCTGCCTGGCGTTCGTGCTGATGGGCTGTTTCGTCAGCCTGTATAACTACATCGGCTACCGCCTGCTGGCCGCGCCGTTCAGCTTGCGCCAGAGCACGGTCGGTTTGCTGGCCTTTCTGTACCTGATCGGCATCTTCAGCTCCGTCTGGGCGGGCCGCCTGGTGGACCGGCTGGGCCGGCGGGGCGTGCTGTGGATCATGCTGTCGGTGATGCTGTCTGGCATTGTATTGACCCTGTTCGACTCGCTGCCGCTGATCGTCATCGGCATGGCGCTGGCCACCTTCGGCTTCTTCGCCTCGCACTCGATCGCCAGCAGCTGGGTCAGCCGCCGCGCCCGCGCACCGCAGGCGCTGGCCTCGGCCTTCTACCTGCTGTTCTATTATTTGGGATCAAGCCTGATCGGTTCCGCCTCGGGCATGATGTGGGGCTTCGACGGCTGGACGGGTGTCATCATCATGCTGGGACTGTGCCTGGGCGGCGGCGTGCTGATCGCCCTGCGCCTGCGTCACTTGCAGCCGCTGGGCGCGCGCGAAGCGGTGGGCTGAGCCCGGCTATTTGGGGCAGTTGCCGATCATCGTTTCCCCCTGCTTGCCCGCGCGCGTGGTCACGCACAAGGTGCCCAGCGCGCTGGTGATTTTATACGTGCGGCTGCCCTTGGCCTCATTCGCGCCCACCTCCTCGATTTTCGACGCCTCGTACCATTTCGGCGGCACGGCCGCGTAGGCCTCGGCAAACCCTTGCTGCATGCGTTTGAAGCCCGTGTCCTCCAGTTTTTGTTCTCCCCGCTGGGGGAATTCCTTGCGCAGCTCCCTGTCGATCTTGCCCACGTCGCGTTTGGCTTGCGCCAGGATGTCGGCGGCGCTCGGTGGCGCGACGAGCGTGATCGCTTCGGGCGTTGCCGGTGCTGGCGCCGGCTCGATGGCAGGTGGCGGCAAGGGGCGGCCGACGGGCGCCGGTATGGTTCGGCGCGGCACGCTTTCAGCGGCCGGTTTTGCGCTGGGCAAGGCTGCCGGCCTGGACGGCGCAGGGGCCGTGTGGCGCAGCCAGGCGATGGACGGACCCTGCGGCAGGTTCTCGTCAGCGGCAAGGCGGGGGCGCGACTGCAGCACGACATAGGCCAGTCCCGCGTGCAGCAGGACGACCAGCAGCAGGCCGGGAGCGCGGCGGGACAGGGATGGCAGCGAGGTCATGGAGGGCAGGGAAGTTCGGGTACACCAATGTATCTGAAGGATTTGATCATTATCTAGAATGTCACAAGCGCTTACAACAAAGTGCCACACGGAAATTTCAACGCCATGGCCGCTGGCGGGGAACCCTGGACCGGCCTGACGATCCAACTCCAGATACCATGGGAGGACAGATCATGATGCAAGTAAAGGAAGTGGCACGGCGCTTTGGCGCCATCGAACACGCGATCGGCCAGGCGGCCCAGCTGTGCGGCAAGCAGCAGGGCATGCCGATGGACTTGAAGGATTGCATCAACCAGCTGGACCAGCAAAAGAGCGCCGTGCGGCAAGCCATCGACACGCACGACGATGCGCGCATCCGCCAGGCCGTCGACCAGATGGAATCGCTGGGCGACCGCGCCAAGCGGGCGTGCGGCACGGCGTCCAGCGTGACGCCGGAAATGAAGAGCGCCGTGCTCAAGGTGCACGATGAACTGTCGGACCTGAAGCACCAGCTTCACTAGAACCTGGCTCTTGCGCGCCTTACATCTGCCGGAACAGATGGGCATACAAGGGGCTGACGCGCAGCTGCGCCGGATGCTGGCGCAGGGTCAGTGACAGCTTGCCCGCCTCGTCGCGCACGGCCGTGGCGATGGCGCTGGCATTGACGATGGTGCCCCGGTGGATTTGCCAGAACTGTTGCGGGTCCAGCTGGGGCAGGAGTTCCTTCAGGCTCGTGCGTATCAGCGCTTCGCTGTCCTGGCACACGACGTTGATGTATTTGTCCAGCGCCTCGAAATACACGACGTCGGCCAGGGCGATCATGCGCACGCTGTTGCCGACGGCCGCCCGTATCATGTGCAGGCGCGGGGCGGGCGGCACCATTGCCTGCAACTGGGCCAGCAGGCGGGTCAGGTTGTCGTCGCCGGTGGGCGCTGTGACGGCCGCCGTCACCGGCGCCGTCGTGGCTGCCGCTGGCGTTGCTGTCCCGCTGTCGCGCAAGCGCTGCCGCAGCCGTTCCACCGTCTTGCCCAGGCGCGCATCGTTGACGGGTTTTAAGACGTAGTCGGCGGCCGCGTGCTCGAAGGCGGCCAGCGCGTATTCATCGTAGGCGGTGACGAACACGATATGGGGGAAAGCGACGCCGTCCGGCCACTGCTCCGCCAGTTCCTCGGCCGCTTCCAGGCCCGTCTTGCCCGGCATCTTGATGTCGAGAAATAATATGTCGGGCTGCAGCGCCAGGCCTTGTTGCAAGGCTTCCACGCCATTGGCGCAGGTGGCAACGATGTCGAGTTCCGGCCACAGCCGGCGCAGGGCATGCGCGAGGGCGGCGGCGAGTATGGGTTCGTCTTCGGCGATCAGGGCGCGCGGGGTGGGGTTGCTCATGGCGTGGGGCTCGCGGTGGTGGGGTGAATGGGAAATCGCAGGCGGGCGACGACGCCTGCCGGGGTGTTGGCGGCCAGCGACAGGCTGGCGGCATCGCCATGCATGCCGTGCAGCCGTTCGCGGATGTTCGCCACGCCCAGCTGCGTGCCCTTGGTCTGGCCCGGATGGTCGAGGCCCAGGCCATCGTCGGCAACCGTCAGGATCAGCATGCCGTCGTCCGTGGACGCCTGCACGTGGATATGGCCGCCTTCGATCTTCGGTTCCAGGCCGTGCTGGATGGCATTTTCCACCAGCGGTTGCAGCAGCATGGGCGGCACCTTGATATCGCGCAAGGCCTCGGGCAAGTCCAGCGTGTAGCCCAGGCGCGCGCCCATGCGTATCGACATCAGGCCCAGGTAGGCTTGCATGAGGGAGAATTCTTGCTCCAGCGTAGTGGCGCCGGCGCGCGAGGATGAGAGGGTGGCGCGCAAATATTGGATCAGTTGATCGAGCAGCAGCTGGGCGCGGTCCGGATCAAAGCTGATCAGGCCCTGCAGGTTGGCCAGGGTGTTGAACAGCATGTGCGGCTCGATCTGCGCCTGCAGCAATTGCAGCTGCGCCTGCATGGCCTGGCGCGCCACGGATTCGGCGCGGGCCTTTTCCTGGGCCGCCTCCATTTGCAGGCGGGCGATTTTTTCGCGGCTGCCAAAGAACAGGATGGCCGCTCCCGCCACCGCCAAGGTGAACACCGTCATGCCGACATTGCGTGACGACATGGAGACGGGCGCGGGAACGTCGATATTGGCCAGCCAGCCGAACAGCATGGTGCCGCCTACCTGTGCCACGGTGGCGCTGACGATGATGAGGGCAGTGAAGGGCAGTCTTGGGGGGCGGCGTCCCTCGCCCCACCAAGCCAGGCGGATGCCGTCGATGAGCAGGAAGGCGATGCCGCCTATGCACATGGATGCAAGCAGGTTGAGCCAGAAGCTTTGTCCGCCGCTCAGCACGAAGGTGATGAAGAGGGCGCACAGGACATTGAGCAGCAGCGCATAACGGGCATCGCCCAGCAGGCGCCGGTAGGGAAAGCCCGTCTTGCGGGGGGCGGTGTCGGTAGTGTGCATGCGGGACCGCTTTCGGGGGAGCGTTCGGGTTGGCAATGCGGCAATTATGGGCGGCTCTGCATGCGTGCGCAACGCCGTTGCGACGAAAGCGGGCGGAGACGGCGCCAATCGCCTGATCGCGTCCTTTACATGGTGGCGCTTGCACGCGATGATGGCAAGACGTCCCCATTGAAAACCTCATCATGATAAAGGAACACCATGTGGCCCTATCCACGCACCCTGGCGCACCGCGGCGGCGGCACCCTGGCGCCTGAAAACACCCTGGCCGCCCTGCGCTGCGGCCTCGCCTACGGCTACCGCGCCGTGGAATTCGACGTCATGCTGGCGTCCGACGGCGTGCCCGTCGTCGTGCACGACCCCGAGCTGGGGCGTACCGTGGCCGGCAGCGGCCAGGTCAGCGATTACACGGCCGCGCAGCTGGGGGCCATGGAGGCGGGTGCCTGGTTCGGCCCGCAGTTTGCGGGCGAGGGCGTGCCCACGTTCGAGGCCGTGGCGGCGTATTGCAAGGCGCAGCGCATCTGGATGAATATCGAGATCAAGCCGGCGCCCGGCTTCGATGCGCAGACAGGCACGGCGGTGGCGCGGGCCACGCGCGATTATTTTGCAAAGGAAATTGCTGCAGGAGAATTACTGCCGCTGCTCTCGTCGTTCAGCACCGCCGCCCTGGAAGCGGCGCGCCAGGCGGCGCCGGAACTGGCGCGCGGCTGGCTGGTCGAACAGATACCGGACGACTGGGCGAACACGGCGCAGCAGCTGGAGGTGGTGGCGCTCCATTGCGATCACCAGCAACTGACGCGTGCGCTGGCGCTGGAAGTCAAGAAGGAGGGATTGGGACTCTTCTGCTACACCGTCAACACGCCCGAACGGGCCAGCGAACTGCTGGCCTGGGGCGTGGATGGGTTTTGCACGGACCGGATAGATTTGATCGGAGCGAGGGAATAATGCGATGCATACTCAGCGGAAATCCGGGGTCAGACGCGTAGGGTCTGACCCCGGCAGTTGTCCGGACCATGGTGTTGTCGGCTTACGCGCTTGCGCGCTAAGCCGACCTACGTTTCAAGCGGCTTAGAAAGTCACGCGCACGCCTGCCGTAATATTACGCCCCAACAAAGGCGCCGCATTCTTGATGAAGGAAGTATGGCTGTACGCCAGTTCATTCGTCAGGTTGTTCGCCTTGATGTAGAACTGGGCCGGCGTGGTGCCGATGCGCGTGTCGTAGTTGGCGGACAGATTCAGCATGTTGTAGCCCGGGGTTGCCGTCTCGAACGCGGCGACCTTGTCTTGCTTGCCCACGCGGTAGAACTCGGCGACGCCGCTCCACGCCTGCCAGTTGGCGTCCACCTTCACGCCGACGCGCTGGGCGGGGATGCGCGGCAAGTTGTTATTGTTACCTGCGCCACCGTCGGCCAGCTTGGCCCGCACGTAGTCGCCGAACACGCTGGCGCCGAACATGGGGTTCAATTGCTGACGGACTTGCCCTTCCACGCCCGTGAACGTGGCGTCGCGCTGGGCGTACTGGATCAGCTGGAAGCCTTCATGGCTGTCCAGGGTGGAGCCGAAGATGTAGTTGTCGACCTTGTTGCGGTAGGCGCTGGCCGAGAAGGTCGTGGCGCCCGCATATTTACGCAAGGTCAAGTCGATATTGTTCGATGTTTCCTTGCCCAGGTTTTGATTGCCCAGTTCATACGTGGCCGTGGCCATGTGCACGCCGTGCGCATACAGTTCCTCGGCGCTGGGCAGGCGGTGCGTGCGCGAGATGGTCGAACCGAGCGAATACTGGGGAGCGAATTTCCATACGGCGCCCAGTGAGATCGAGGTGCCCTTGGCGCTGCGGTCCTGCAAGGTGGCGCTGTCGACCGCGATGTCTTGCCATTCGTGGCGCAAGCCCGCCTCGAAGCGCCATTGATCGAGCTTGTATTCTTCCACCAGGAAGGCCGCGTGTTTCTTCGTTACCGTCGGCGCCACGTAGGCTTCCTCGCCCAGGGCCGAGAAATCGCGCTTCGACGTTTGCAGGCCCACCACGCCGCGCCAGCCGAAGACGGGATGGTGTTCCATCTCCAGGCGCGCGTCGTGACCCTTGTTTTTAAATGTGGTGGCGATTTCCGTGCCTTCGATTTCATCGTGCTTGTAATCGGTGAACGCGGCGCGCAGGCGCAGCTTGGAGAAGCCGGGCACGGGATCGCGCAATTCGCCGCGCACGTCCCAGCGCTCGCTCTTCAGTTTCACGTAGGGCACGCTTTCGTGTTCATGCTCGTGCTCATGTTCGTCTTCATCGCCATGGCTGTGGCCTTCGTGGCCGCCGCAATGCAGGTGGGTGCCGTGCGGGTGGCAACTTTCGAATTCGTGGTTGTGGCCAGGCAAGCCGTATTCCGCGTGCTGGCTGGTGAAGGCCAGGCCCAGGAAACCGCGTTGACCCACCCACGACACGCCCACGCTGCCCGTGTCCGTCTTGTTGTAGCTGCCGGCCACCTTCGAGCCGCCTTCCCAGCCGCTGCCGACCTTGTATTCCTTCGCGTCGCGCTTGACGCCTTCCGCGTGGAAGGCGATGTTGCCGGAGCCGCCAGTCACTTCAAAGGCGCCCGCCTTTTCGCGCGCGGCCGAGTTGGCGCGCACTTCCGCGCTGCCTTCGAAACCTTTCGCCGGCACGCGGGTGGGGATTTTCTTGTCGATCACGTTGACGACGCCGCCGACGGCGCCGCCGCCGTAGGCCAGCGCGGACGGGCCGCGCAGCACTTCAATCTGTTCCGACAGCATCGGTTCGGCCGCGACGGCATGGTCGGGGCTGATGGTCGAGGCATCCTGTACTTCGGCGCCGTCCGACAGCACCTTGACGCGCGGGCCATCCATGCCGCGGATGATGGGACGGCTGGCGCCGGCGCCGAAATGGCTGGACGTGATGCCGGGCTGGCCCGCCAGGGTTTCGCCCAGGGTCGCTTCGCGGGCGCGCACCAGTGCCTCGCCTTCCAGCACGGTCACGGGGGTGCTCATGTCGTCGCTGCCCAGGGCCAGGGCGCTGGCCGAGACGGTGACGGCGGGTAAGGTTGTCGTCTGCTGCGCCAGGGCGCCGGCGGGAGCGGCAAAGGCCAGCATGATGGCCAGCGCGAGGGGAGTGGGTTGGTGAGGACGGACGGACATGGGCAAGGTTCCTTATCGGCTATCGGTGTTGGCAGGGTTGGGGCAGCGCGTGAAAAGGAAATAGCCTGCCCTAAGATGATAATGATAACCCATTATCATTACTGTGTGACAGTTTTTCCGGACGGTAGATATAGTCGGATGGTGTATTCTGTCGGCTATGGAACGCACAACACGTCAAAAAACCGCTATTCAAGCCGCCATCGAGTCGGCCCAGCGCCCCCTGTCGGCGCAGGAAATCCTCGAACAGGCCAGCTTGCAAGTGACGCAGCTGGGCATCGCCACCGTCTACCGCAACCTGAAATCGCTGGTGCTGGAAGAAAAAGTGCACGTGGTGACCTTGCCGGGCGAAAACCCGCGCTACGAGTCGAACACGGCCGCCAATCACCACCATCACCATTTCCAGTGCACCACCTGCCAGCGCGTGTTCGACGTGCATGATTGCCCGGGCGACTTGAAGCGCATGGCGCCGCAAGGCTTTGTCGTCGAACGCCACGAACTGACCCTGTACGGCCGCTGCGCCGACTGCAATGCCGCCACTGCCGTTGCGGCGGGCGCCGCGACCAAGGTCATACCCGCCCCGCACGCCTGCGCCGGCAGCCACGATCCGGCCTGAACGGGCAGGCTCGCATCTGTGGGCAGGCTTGCAACAATGCCCGTGCCCGCCGTCAATGCCGCACCCCATATCACGTATAATCTTCCCTTTAAAGCTGCCGCCACTCTTTGCCAAAAAAACATGAAATCATCTGAAATCCGCGACAAGTTCCTCAAATTTTTCGAATCCAAGGGCCATTCCATCGTCCGTTCCAGTTCCCTGGTGCCAGGCAACGATCCGACCTTGCTGTTGACGAACAGCGGCATGGTGCAATTCAAGGATGTGTTTACGGGCACGGACAGCCGTCCGTACACGCGCGCCACCTCGGTGCAGCGCTGCGTGCGCGCCGGCGGCAAGCACAACGACCTGGAAAACGTCGGCTACACGGCGCGCCACCATACCTTCTTTGAAATGCTGGGCAACTTCAGCTTCGGCGACTATTTCAAGCGCGACGCGATCCAGTACGCATGGGAACTGTTGACCAAGGTGTACGGCTTGCCGGCTGACAAGCTGACGGTCACCGTCTACATCGAGGATGACGAAGCGTATGACATCTGGGCCAAGGAAATCGGCGTGCCCGTCGAGCGCATCATCCGCATCGGCGACAACAAGGGTTCGCGCTACGCCTCCGACAATTTCTGGCAGATGGCGGATACGGGCCCATGCGGCCCATGCACGGAAATCTTCTACGACCACGGCGCCGACATTCCTGGCGGCCCGCCGGGCTCGCCTGACGAAGACGGCGACCGCTTCATCGAAATCTGGAACCTGGTGTTCATGCAGTTCAACCGCGACGAAGCGGGCGTCATGCACAAGCTGCCGAAGCCGTGCGTCGACACGGGCATGGGCATGGAGCGCCTGGCCGCCGTGCTGCAGCACGTGCATTCGAACTATGAAATCGACCTGTTCCAGCACCTGATCAAGGCTGCCGCGCGCGAAACGGGCGCCACCGACCTGGAAAACAAGTCGCTGCGCGTGATCGCCGACCACATCCGCTCCGCCGCCTTCATGATTGTCGACGGCATCATTCCGGGCAGCGAAGGCCGCGCCTACGTGTTGCGCCGCATCATCCGCCGCGCCCTGCGCCATGGCCACAAGCTGGGCCAGACGAAACCGTTCTTCTACAAGCTGGTGGCCGATCTGGCCATCGAGATGGGCGGCGCCTATCCGGAGCTGGAAGAGGCGAAAGAAAACGTCGCCAACATGCTCAAGGCCGAGGAAGAGCGTTTCGGCGAAACCCTGGAAACGGGCATGAAAGTGCTGGAAGCGCAGCTGGCCAAGGATGCCACCGGCATCGACGGCGCCACCGCTTTTACTTTGTACGAAACCTACGGCTTCCCGCCGGACCTGACGGCCGACATCTGCCGCGAACGCGACATCACGTTCGACCAGGTGGGCTACGATGCGGCCCTGAAGGAAAGCCAGGAGCTGTCGCGCAAGGGCGGCAAGACGCACAAGGACAGCAAGGTCGAGTACACGGGCGAGAAAAACACCTTCGTCGGCTACGACCAGTTGACGTTCAGCAGCAAGGTCGTCGCGCTGTACGCGGCCGGCACGCCGGTGCAGGAGCTGAAGGCGGGCCAGGACGGTATCGTCGTGCTCGACACCACGCCGTTCTACGCGGAATCGGGCGGCCAGGTGGGCGACCAGGGCGTGATCGCCTCGGGCGCAGGCAGCTTTGCCGTCAGCGATACCCTGAAAATCCAGGCCGACGTGTTCGGCCACCACGGCGTGCTGGAATCGGGCGTGCTGAAGGTGGGCGACGCCGTCTCGGCCGAAGTCGACACGGCCAAGCGCGCGCGCACGATCCGCAACCACTCGGCCACGCACTTGATGCACAAGGCCTTGCGCGAAGTGCTGGGCAGTCACGTGGCGCAAAAGGGCTCGCTGGTCGATCCGGACAAGACCCGCTTCGACTTCAGCCACAATGCGCCAATGACGGTCGAGCAGATCGCCGCCGTGGAAACGATCGTCAACAAGGAGATCCTGGAAAACCGCGCCACGCAAGCCCATTTGATGTCGTTTGACGACGCCGTCAAGCATGGCGCGATGGCCTTGTTCGGCGAGAAGTACGGCGACGAAGTGCGCGTGCTCGACATCGGCAGCTCGAAAGAGCTGTGCGGCGGCGTCCACGTGCAGCGCACGGGCGATATCGGCCTGTTCAAGATCATCGGCGAAAGCGGCGTGGCCGCCGGCATCCGCCGCGTGGAAGCGGTGACGGGCGAGGGCGCGCTGGCGCTGGTGCAAACCATCAACCGCCGCCTGGTCGAAGCGGCCAGCGCCCTGAAGGCGCAGCCGGAAGAATTGACGGCCCGCATCGTCCAGGTGCAGGAACACGTGAAGGCGCTGGAGAAGGAACTGGCCGCGCTGAAATCGAAACTGGCCTCGGGCCAGGGCGATGAGCTGGTCACGCAAGCCGTCGATGTCAACGGCATCAAGGTGCTGGCCGCCGTGCTGGACGGCGCCGATGTGGCCCGTTTGCGCGAAACCATGGACAAGCTGAAGGACAAGCTGAAGACGGCCGCCATCGTGCTGGCCAGCGTGGCGGACGGCAAGGTCAGCCTGATCGCCGGCGTGACGGCGGACGCGACTGGCAAGGTCAAGGCGGGCGAGCTGGTGAACTTCGTTGCACAGCAAGTGGGCGGAAAAGGCGGCGGACGCCCTGATATGGCGCAGGCCGGCGGCACCGATCCGAGCGGCCTGGCGAACGCCCTGGCCGGTGTGCCGGCCTGGGTCGGCGAACGCGCGAAATAAGGCGTAAGCTAGAGGGCATGCGGGGTTTTCGCCCCACAGCCCCTTGAAAACGGCCCGCAGACGATGTTTGCGGGCCGTTTTGCCGTGTGGAATCTCGTTGTGACACCACAACAGCCGATGAACTATTTTGGTGCAGCGCGTCAATGCCCCTGATTTAGAGTAGTATGTCGAAAATCAGTACAACAAAACAATGGTGGGATATTGATGATGAGCGACACACTACTTGATACCGAGATTATGGAATTTCACAAAGAACTCGACGCGCGGGGCTTGAATTGCCCGTTGCCGATTCTGAAGGCGAAAAAGGCTTTGTCAGAGCTGCAGAGCGGGGAAGTGCTGCGCATCATGGCAACCGATCCCGGTTCCGTGCGCGACTTCCAGGCTTTCGCCAAGCAAACGGGCAATGCCCTGCTGTCGCACGTGCAGACGGGCACCGAATTCGTCTTCCTGATGCAACGTAAATAATTCTGCCGGCCGGGGCCGCCGTGGCGCGGCCTGCCTGATACCTTGCCGTGTGCGTGACTTTTGCGTTCTTTTGCTGCCCTGCAGCGTAGCGGCGGACTCCCCTGAAATCCCAGAAGCTGCACAGTTTAGATGGATTGCTCTAACAAAAAATCGCACGATCGTGCTTAAATTCGGTTCAGGATTCAAATTTCTCTTATAATCGAACGCACAATCAGCACTTGATCCGTCATTTTTATAATTTCCCAAAGGCATAGCTATGAAAGTCTTGGTACCCGTCAAACGCGTGGTCGACTATAACGTCAAAGTCCGCGTCAAGAGTGACGGCACTGGCGTCGATACCGCCAACGTCAAAATGTCGATGAACCCTTTCGATGAGATCGCGCTGGAAGAAGCGATGCGCCTGAAAGAAGCCGGCAAGGTCACTGAAGTGGTCGCCATCTCCTGCGGCGTGACGCAGTGCCAGGAAACCCTGCGCACGGCCATGGCCATCGGCGCCGACCGCGGCATCCTGGTGGAAACGACGACCGACCTGGAACCGCTGGCCGTGGCCAAGCTGGTGAAATCCCTGGCCGAGAAAGAACAGCCGCAACTGATCATCCTGGGCAAGCAGGCGATCGATGACGACAGCAACCAGACCGGCCAGATGCTCGCTGCCCTGCTGGGTTGGCCGCAAGCCACGTTCGCTTCGAAAGTCGTGCTGGAAGACGGCAAAGTCACCGTCACGCGCGAAGTCGACGGCGGCCTGGAAACCCTGGCATTGACCTTGCCAGCGATCATCACCACCGACCTGCGCCTGAACGAGCCACGCTATGTGACCTTGCCGAACATCATGAAGGCAAAGAAAAAGCCGCTCGAGACCGTCAAGCCGGAAGACCTGGGCGTCGATGTCGCGCCACGCCTGAAGACCCTGAAAGTCGTCGAGCCAGCCAAGCGCTCGTCCGGCATCAAGGTGCCGGACGTCGCCACCCTGGTCGCCAAGCTGCGTACCGAAGCCAAAGTCATCTAAGCGCGGCCTCGCCGTTTATCCAGAACAATTACAGGACACATCATGGTCGCATTAGTTATTGCTGAACACGACAACGCTACCTTAAAGGGCAGCACCCACCACACCGTGACCGCGGCTGCCCAGTGCGGCGGCGACGTGCACGTGCTCGTCGCAGGTTCGAACGCCTCGGCTGCCGCCGCTGCCGCCGCGCAAATCGCCGGCGTGACGAAAGTCATCGTGGCCGACGCGCCATATTTTGCCGACGGCCTGGCCGAAAATGTGGCCGAGCAAGTGCTGGCCATCGCCGGCAATTACAGCCACATCCTGGCGCCAGCCACCGCCTATGGCAAGAACATCCTGCCGCGCGTGGCCGCCAAGCTGGACGTGGCGCAAATCTCGGAAATCACCAAGGTCGACTCGCCTGACACCTTCGAGCGCCCGATCTACGCCGGTAACGCGATTGCTACCGTGCAATCTGGCGACAAGATCAAGGTCATCACCGTGCGCACCACCGGTTTCGACGCCGCTGCCGCCACCGGCGGTTCGGCTGCCACCGAAACCGTCGCCGCCGTCGCCGACAATGGCAAGTCCGCCTTCGTGGGCCGCGAACTGGCCAAGTCCGACCGTCCTGAACTGACCGCCGCGAAAATCATCGTGTCGGGCGGCCGTGGCATGGGTTCGGCCGAGAACTTCCACATCCTGGAACCGCTGGCCGACAAGCTGGGAGCCGCCATGGGTGCCTCGCGCGCCGCCGTCGACGCCGGCTTCGTGCCGAACGACTGGCAAGTGGGCCAGACGGGCAAGATCGTTGCGCCATCGCTGTACATCGCCGTCGGCATCTCGGGCGCGATCCAGCATCTGGCCGGCATGAAAGACTCGAAAACCATCGTCGCCATCAACAAGGATCCGGAAGCACCGATCTTTGCCGTGGCCGACTACGGCATCGTGGGCGATCTGTTCGAGATCGTGCCGCAACTGGTCAAAGAACTGGGCTAAGTCGTACCCACATTCGGTTTTGTATATTGCAAAGCCACGCCGGCCCGCCCCACACGGCGAGCCGCGCGTGGCTTTTTTCTTGGAGAAAAGAAGATGAGCTATCAAGCCCCGCTGAAAGACATGTTGTTCGTGATGAACGAACTGGCCGGCCTGGCCGAAATCCATACTTTACCCGGCTGTGAAGACGCCACGCCCGACACGGCCGAAGCCGTGCTGGAAGAGAACGCCAAGTTCTGCGGCGGCGTGGTGGCCCCCTTGAACGGCCCCAGCGACAAGGAACCGAGCTTCTGGCACGACGGGCAAGTCACCACCTCGAAGGGCTTCAAGGAAGCCTTCAAGGCGTATGGCGAAGCGGGCTGGCAGGGCGTGCAGCATCCGACGGAGTTCGGCGGCCAGGGTTTACCGAAGCTGCTGGCCACGCCGTGCATCGAAATGCTCAACTCGGCCAGCATCTCGTTCGCTTTGGTGGCCCTGCTGTCCGACGGCGCCATCGAGGCGCTGCTGACGGCCGGCAGCGACGAACAGAAAACCACCTATTTGGAAAACCTGGTGTCCGGCAAGTGGACGGGCACCATGAATCTGACGGAGCCGCAGGCGGGGTCCGACCTGGCCGCCGTGCGCACGCGCGCCGTGCCGCAGGGCGACGGCACCTATAAAGTGTTCGGCACGAAGATTTTCATCACGTACGGCGAGCACGACATGGCGGAGAACATCGTCCACCTGGTGCTGGCCCGCACGCCGGACGCACCCGCCGGCGTGAAAGGCATTTCGCTGTTCATCGTGCCGAAGTTCCTCGTCAACGCCGATGGCAGCCTGGGCGCGCGCAATGACGCGCACTGCGTTTCCATCGAACATAAACTGGGCATCAAGGCCAGCCCGACGGCCGTGTTGCAGTTCGGCGACCATGGCGGCGCCATCGGTACCCTGGTGGGCGAGGAAAACCGCGGCCTCGAATACATGTTCATCATGATGAACGCGGCCCGCTTCGGCGTGGGCCTGCAAGGCATCGGCCTGGCCGAGCGCGCCTACCAGCAGGCCGTGGCCTTCGCCAAGGACCGCGTGCAGTCGCGCGACCTGGCCGGTTCCGCCGGCCCGGTGTCCATCATCCACCACCCGGACGTGCGCCGCATGCTGATGTCCATGCGCTCGCAGACGGAGGCGGCGCGCGCGCTGGCCTACGTGGGCGCGGCCATCAGCGACGTGGCGCACCACCATCCGGACGCCGAGGTGCGCGCGGAAAGCCTGGCGACGTATGAATACCTGGTGCCCGTGATCAAGGGCTGGGCCACGGAAATGTCGCAGGACGTCACGCGCGACGGCGTGCAAGTGCATGGCGGCATGGGTTTCATCGAAGAGACGGGCGCCGCCCAGCATTACCGCGACGCCAAGATCCTGACGATCTACGAAGGCACGACGGCCATCCAGGCGAACGACCTCGTGGGCCGCAAGACGGTGCGTGACGGCGGCGCCGTGGCGAAAGCCATCATCGCCCAGGTGCGCGCCACGGAAGCCCAGCTGGGCGAGCTCTCCGGCGCCGACTTCCAGGCCATGCAGCGCCACCTGGCCGAAGGCAGCGCCGCGCTGGAAGCCGTGGTCGAGTATGTGGTGGCGAACATGAAGACGGACATCAAGGCCGTGTTCGCGGGCAGCGTGCCCTACCTGAAGCTGGCCGGCATTGTGCTGGGTGGCTGGCAAATGGCCCGCGCGGCCATCGTGGCGCAGCAAAAGCTGGGCGAGGGCAGCGGCGACGCTTCGTTCTACAAAGCAAAAATCGCCACGGCCCGCTTCTTTGCCGACCACGTCCTGTCGCAGGCGCCCGGCTTGCGCGCCACCATCATCGACGGCAGCGCCGGCGTGATGGCCTTGTCGGAAGAGCAGTTTTAAGTTGAAACTTGGCCGGCGCTCGCCGGCTGAATGCAAAAAAAGCGCTGGAGATCACTCTCCAGCGCTTTTTTTAACCACAAAGACAAATGCTGGGGTCAGACCCGCCGGGTCTGACCCCAGATTTACTCTGCGTTCCTAGCGACGGGCGATGCCGTTGCCGGAATTGCGTACCAGATCGCCGGCCGCCAGGCCAGGGTCCTGGTCAAACGCGAAATCGGCCTTGGCGCCCGTTTCGTATTGCACGGTGACGGTCCATGTCTTGGCGTTCTTCATGTGGCCTTCGACTTGCTTGCCCGCGTAGGCGCCGCCGGCGGCACCGGCCAGGGTGGCCAGGTCCTTGCCGCGTCCGCCGCCCACCTGGCGGCCCAGCAGGGCGCCGGCCACGCCGCCGCCGATCATGCCCAGCGCGCCGCCTTCACCCGCTTTTTCAGTGACGTTGACTGCCAGCACCTTGCCGCAATCGGCGCAAATCTGGTGCTGCGGCTGCTTGGAAGGCTGGCTGGCGTAGGAATTGCCCGCTTTTTGCGCGGCCTTGGCGTTGATGATCGCCTGGTCGTATTCGCCCTTGGCGTCGCGCAGGCATTGCATGCGGGCTTTCGAGCTGCTTTCTTCTGCGCACAATTTCTTGTCGTCCGCGTAGCGCGTGTTCGCCTGTTTCGTGTCGTACGCGTATTGCGCCTTCGGCGACAGGTTTTGCGCGAAGGCGGAGGTGCTGAACAGCGCCGTGACGGCGACTGCGAGGATGAGTGGGCGACGAATCATGATCTTCTCCTAGGGGGTGTTAAATGTGCCAGTAATGTCGGCATTGTGAATGCAGTATAGAGGAAAATCATGATTGCTTACCAACACTTACATGTGCGTGCGGCGGGGGCTCTCTGATGCCATTCCCACACGGAAATTAACCGTAGGCGCCGCCCGTATACAGCAAGTCGAACAGGCGCGCCATGGTGGCGATCAGCACGCCTGCGCCTAGCATCAAGGTAGCGACCAGCACCACGGCCAGCGGCCAGCCCGTGTCCGACAGGCGGCCTGATGCGGCGTTGTAGCGGGCATCCCACTTGTCGTCCGGCATCAGGCCCAGGACCAGCGCTTCCAGGAAGCCGCCCAGGGCGGACAGGGTCAGCGGCAATATCTGGTAAAACCAGTCGGCCTCGGGAAACAGCTGGTGCAGCAGCACGCTGGCGGGCAGGGCGGTCAGGTGTAGCCAGCCCCAGCGGTCTTTGGCGCCGTGCAGGTAGAAGCGGTGCGCGCCCAGTGTGCCCAGCAAAAAGGCCAGCAAGGTGGTGAATGCCTTGTTCTTGTGCGACTGTTGCAAAATGGTAGCGGTGGTCATGGGACTCCAGAGTTGCTCATCAGTAAAGATTGCCAGTATCGGCCATTGCCTCGCACAACGATAGCACTTTCCTGTGGCGTTTATGCAATGATTTCGCGTGAGTTCACGCCATGGCCGGCACGATAGGCGCAGACGCCTATTGCGTCTTCGGTCATGACTGGTCATAATGTTTGATTAGCCCAAATTACACGCCCGTCATCATAACGCTTGCTGCCTGGCGGTAAAGCGCGCTATAATTTGCGGCTTTTTCCGCCTCAGCACACTTTTTGGAAATATTATGGTCGTTATTCGTTTAGCTCGTGGAGGCGCCAAGAAGCGCCCGTTCTTCAACATCGTCGCTACTGATTCGCGCAATCGCCGCGATGGTCGCTTCATTGAGCGTATCGGTTTTTACAACCCGATGGCGCAAGGTGGCGAAGTTCCACTGCGTATCACCGCAGACCGTCTGGCCTACTGGCAAGGCGTTGGCGCACAATTGTCGCCAACCGTTGCTCGTCTGGTTGCCAGCAACGGCAAAGCAGCAGCTTAATTAGATCACTGGTTTGACGGTCAAGACTGCATCCGGGGTGAAAGTCCCCGATGACCTGGTACAGGTAGGCTATGTCTCCGGTGCCTATGGCATTGCTGGCGGGGTCAGGATCACTCCTTTCTCCGACGATGCGGATGCATTATTAAGCGTCAAAACCTGGTGGTTTGATAAACCGACCTTGCATGATGTTCAAGTCAGGCAAGCGAAGTTACACGGCGGCGACGTCGTGGCCCAGCTGGTGGGTGTGGTCGGGCGGGATGCCGCAGAAGCGCTGAAAGGCGTCTCTGTGCAAATTCCGCGTAGCCATTTCCCGACGCTGTCGGCCGATGAATTTTATTGGTCCGATCTGATCGGACTGACAGTCGAGAATTTGCAAGGCGAGTGCCTCGGCACAGTGCACGATATGATGAGCAATGGTCCGCAGTCGATCTTGCGCGTTACGCCCGTCGCCACTGCCGATGAGACCGTTGAAAAGGCGCCTGAGCGCCTGATCCCGTTTGTTGGCCAGTTTGTCATTCACGTTGACAAGGCTGCCAGCAAGATCACGGTCGACTGGGGCCTCGATTATTAAACCGCCTGCGCATAACTTTGCGCCGGGCAAACGTTGCAGGATGGTGAACGATGCAATTTGATGTCGTGACCCTGTTCCCGGAAATGTTTGCCGCGCTGACGCAGTCGGGTGTGACCCGGCGCGCCTTCGAGCAGGGGAAATGTGGCTTGTCTTTGTGGAATCCCCGTGATTTCACGACCGACAATCACCGCACCGTGGATGACCGCCCGTATGGCGGCGGCCCCGGCATGGTGATGATGGCCCGTCCCCTCGAAGCGACAATTAATGCCGCGAAGCAACGTCAGACCGAACTGGGACTGGCGGCGCCCCGCGTGGTGTTCATGTCGCCGCAAGGCCGTCCGCTGACGCATGCGCGCGTCACGCAGCTGAAAGCCGAACCTGGTTTGGTGATCCTATGCGGCCGCTATGAAGCCGTGGACCAGCGTTTGCTGGACCGGTGCGTCGACGAGGAAATCAGCGTCGGCGACTTCGTCTTGTCGGGCGGTGAATTGCCTGCCATGGCGCTGATGGATGCGGTGATCCGCCTGTTGCCGGGTGTCTTGAACACGGAGGCATCGGCCATCGAGGATAGCTTCGTCAATGGCTTGCTCGATTCGCCGCACTACACGCGGCCGGAAACATATGAAGGCATGGCCGTGCCGCCCGTCTTGATGGGGGGCAATCATGCCGAGATCGTCAAGTGGCGCCGCCAGCGCATGCTGGAAGCGACCGCGACCAAGCGGCCTGACCTCTTGGTCAGTGCGCGCGCCGCCGGCTTGCTCAGCAAGGCCGATGAAAAATTCCTGGCCAGCCTGTAAGTCGTTTTCGGACGGCAAGCAGGGTGGCCTTGCAGTGCCGGGCATGTTGCCCAAATTGGTAATACCCATCCTCTACCGGGCGGATAGTACGCTATCCACAGTGCGCCGGCATGATGGTTTTCGGAGTTATAAAAATGGACTTGATTCAACAATTAGAGCAAGAAGAGATCGCCCGTCTGGGTAAATCGATTCCTGACTTCGCACCAGGCGATACCGTTATCGTCAGCGTCAACGTAGTCGAAGGCACGCGCAAGCGCGCCCAGGCTTACGAAGGCGTCGTTATCTCCCGTCGTAACCGTGGCCTGAACTCGAACTTCATCGTTCGCAAGATCTCGTCCGGCGAAGGCGTCGAGCGTACGTTCCAACTGTACTCGCCGCTGATCGCTTCGATCGAAGTGAAACGCCGTGGTGATGTTCGCCGCGCCAAGCTGTACTATCTGCGTGAGCGTTCGGGTAAATCGGCGCGTATCAAAGAAAAATTGCCAAACCGCCGCGTTGTGGCGAAAGCAAGCGCGTAATATCAGCGTCTGCGTTGGGAAAAGGGGTACCGTATTGGTGCCCCTTTTTTTATTTAGAATTGCTAATGGGACAAGCTGCCATGGCCACCATCGCATTTGATCCAAAACAACTCGCCATCGATTCGATCGCCGGCGAGGCGGCGCTGGACGCCGTGCGCCTGACGCCGGACTGGCTGCGCCAGCGCCTGGCCGAACAGCCGGACTGGCAGCCCGAGATCACCCAGGATTTCCTCTCCGCCCGCGCCGTGCCCGTGCGCGCCGCCGTCCTCATTCCCCTGGTGCAACGCCCACAGGGCCTGACCATCTTGCTGACCATGCGCACGGACCACCTGAGCAGCCATGCGGGCCAGGTCAGCTTTCCCGGCGGGCGCAGCGAGCCGTTCGATGGCTCGCCCGTGGCCACGGCCCTGCGCGAAACGGAAGAAGAAGTGGGCCTGGCGCGCGAGCATATCGAAGTGCTGGGCTGCTTGCCCGACTACCTGACGGGCACCGGCTACCAGGTCAAGCCCGTGGTGGGCCTCGTGACGCCGCCGTTCGAACTGCGCGCCGACCCGTCGGAAGTGGCGGAAATCTTCGAGGTGCCGCTGGCTTTCCTCATGGATGGCATCAACCATCAGCGCCTGTCGGTGGAATTGCCCGGCGGACGGCGCTCGTTCTACGCCATGCCTTACGAGCGCTTCTATATTTGGGGCGCCACGGCCGGCATGCTGCGCAATCTGTTTCACCTGCTGCGCGCGTAAAATGGCGCCGCGCACGTAATAAGTTTGATTCCAGCACGGCACTGCGCTATCGTAGCGGGCATTGCGGTATTGCTGAAAAAGACAAAAAGGACGTTTGATGACATTTCTCTCCATACTTTGCGCATTGCTGATCGAGCAGCTCAAACCTTTGCGCGCGGATAATCCCATCTACGCCGAAATCAAGAGCCTGGCAATGCGCATGGAGACCTGGTTCAATGCCGGCCACGCCAGTCATGGCCGCATGGGCTGGTTCCTCATGATCGGCGCGCTGATGGTGCCGACGGCGGGCGTGTACTGGATCTTGCTCCACTACCAGCTGACCCTGCTGGCCTTTGCCTGGAACGTCCTCATCGTCTACCTGACCCTGGGCTTTCGCCATTACAGCCATTACTTCACCTCGATCCAGCTGGCCTTGAGCGCCGGCGACGAAGCGACGGCCCGCACCTTGCTGGCCGATTGGACCAAGCTCGACACGGTGGGCATGGAAGCGAGCGAAATCGCCCGCATCGCCGTGGAAAAAGCCCTCGTCACCACGCACCGCAACGTGTTTGGCGTGTTCTTCTGGTTCCTCATGCCGCTGGGCCCTGCCTGCGCCGTGATGTACCGCGTCGCCGAATACCTGGCGCGCGCCTGGAACGAACCCGAGCACATGCGCAATGAAGCATTCGGCCAGTTCGCCGCGCGCGCCTTTTACTGGATCGACTGGATCCCCGTGCGCCTGACGGCCGTCGCGTTTGCCGTGGTCGGCAATTTCGAGGACGCCATCTACGCCTGGCGCAATTTCGCCCAGCGCTGGCAGGACGAGGCCATCGGCATCATCCTGACGGCCGGCGGCGGCGCCATGGGCGTGCGCCTGGGCACGCCAGCGGAAACGGCCGCGCGCGTGATGGTCACGCCCGACATGGCCGTCGATGACAGCGACAGCGAAAGCGATATCCTGCCCGGCGAAGAGCCGGGCGCGCGCGCCTTGCAGAGCACGGTGGGCCTCGTGTGGCGCGCCTTGCTGCTGTGGATGCTGTTGCTGCTGTTGATGTCGGGCGCCGTTTTCCTCGGCTAATGCGGGCGCACACGCGCCATCCATGCGCCTTGCGCGTGGAACAAGGTTAAAATAGGGGCTGGCGCGCAAGGCGTGCCGGCCCCTGTTTGCATCGCCAGGGCAGATCGAGGTAGAACCCAAGTCTTCTATAAGATATAATACTGCCTTACCGCAGCAAACGTAGTTGACTACCAGCCCGGCTTACCCGCCGGGGCCATTCACGCAATCCAGTCCCGACAAGCCACATGGCCGAGTTATCTCAAAACGAACTCTCAGACGAGTTCTTCATCCTTGGTCTCACCAGCAATGGCAAGCAATTCCGACCCAGCGATTGGGCCGAGCGCCTTTGCGGAGTGATGTCCTGTTTCAATCCCGACGGCGGCGGGCGCAATGCGCACCTCCAGTATTCGCCCTACGTGCGCCCGACCGTGGTCAACGGAGTCAAGTCGGTGGTGGTCAATACCAAGCTGCGCGAGATCGAGCCGATGGCGTTTCACTTCGTGCGCGAATTTGCCAAGGATAACGACTTGCAGATCGTCGAAGCCTGCTTCCTGCCGCCCCCCGAAGAAAAGTAAGTCCGTTTCAATTGATGTGCCTCAAACCCGCCCCGGCGGGCTGGCGTAGCGTGGACACTCTGCCTCAAACGGAGTGGCGACATGCGCATCGGCGACATCTGCACCCTGCATACCATCCATTGCCAGCGTGACACCAGCGTGCAGGACGCGGCGCTGCTGATGCGCCAGCACCACGTGGGCGACCTGATCGTGGCCGAACAGCCGAACGGCGAACGCGTCCCCATCGGCATCCTCACCGACCGCGACATCGTCATTTCCGTCATCGCCCTCGGTCTCGACCCCGCCAGCCTGCTGGTGGGCGACATCATGAGCGCGCAGCTGCTCACCGCCAGCGAAGACGAAGACGTCTACGACATCATCGAACGCATGCGCGTCAACGGCATCCGCCGCCTGCCCGTGGTCAACAGCCTGGGCGCGCTCTCCGGCGTCGTCAGCATCGACGACCTGCTGGCCTTCCTGGCCCAGGAAATGGCCGAGCTGGCGCGCATCAGCAGCGGCCAGCTCGTTCACGAAAAGCGCACCAGAAAATAGGAAGCGCTTGCCGGTTATTGCGCAATTCCGGTCAAGCCACGGCTTGCTGAAAATGCTACAGTCGCTGCTCGTTCAACGGGAAGCGCTCATGCACTATCTGGCCAAGGCACTCTGGTATATCGAATCGCATTTTGCGGACGATCTCTCGCTCGGCGATATCGCCCAGGTGGGCGGCGCTTCGCCCTGCCACCTGACGCGCGCGTTCGGCCTGGCCACGGGCCACTCCGTGATGCGCTATGTGCGGGCGCGCCGGCTCAGTGTCGCGGCGCACGCGCTGGCGCAGGGCGCACAAGACATCCTTGCCGTCGCCCTGCAGGCCGGCTACAGCTCCCATGAAGCCTTTACGCGGGCCTTCCGCGACCAGTTCCACATCACGCCGGAAAAGGTGCGGGCCCAGCGCCACGTCGCCAGCCTGGCGCTGGTGGAGGCCATCAAGATGGATGTGGCGCCGGGCGAGCCTTTGGCGCCGCCCCGTTTCGAGCAAGGCCCCGCCTTGCTGCTGGCGGGCCTCGTCGAACGCTATTGCGCGGAAACGTCTGCCGGTATTCCCGCCCTGTGGCAGCGCTTCCTGCCCCACGTGGCGCCCGGCCAGCTCGTGTATGGCGTGTGCTGCAACAATGACGACGCGGGCAATTTCGACTACCTGTGCGGCATGCCGTTCAGCGATTTTTCCCAGGCGCCCGATGGCTGGACGCGGCTGCGCATCGCGCCGCGCCGCTACGCCGTGTTTCATCACCGCGGGCATATTTCCACCATCCGCGCCACCTGGCATACCGTATGGAACGAGTGGCTACCCCAGTCCGGGCTGGAAGCGGCCGATGCGCCCGACTTTGAACGCTACGACCGGCAATTCGATCCCGTCAGCGGCATCGGCGGAGTGGAAATCTGGCTCCCCTTGAAAGCATAAGCATGCTCCACACCTTGTCTGCGCCGGTTGCCGGCAGTAGCGCGCTGCGCCAGCGCCTGTCGCAAATCGCCGCCGCGCTGGCGGCGGGCCTGCCCCTGTACTGGGTGCTGGGCCCGCAGCCGCTGGGCCCGCTGGCCTGGTGCGCGCCGCTGCCCGTGCTGTGGCTGGCCCTGCGCGCGTCGCGCCGCGACGCGGCCTGGATGACGTTTCTGGCTGCCGTGCTGGGCCTGTCATCCAACTTCAGTTATTTTCGCCTGCTCATGCCCTTGCCGGCCGTGCTGGCCGTGATCGTCGTCAAGGCACTGTTGTGGCTGCTGGTGGTGCTGGCCACGCGGCGCCTCGTGCTGCGCTACCGGGCGTCGTGGACGGTGCTGGCGTATCCCGTGCTGTGGGTGGCCATCGATACCCTGATGGCGGCCTTGCTGCCCGATGGTAACTGGGGCAGCCTTGCGTATTCGCAAGCGGACAATGTTGCCATATTGCAGGTGGCGGCCCTGGCGGGCGTGCCTGGCCTGCTGTTTCTGCTGTGCCTGGTGCCGTCCGCGCTGGCCTTGCTGCTGGCCGGCGGACGCGCGTATGCGCCAGCGGCGGGCGCGGCCGTGTTGCTGCTGGCGGCCGCGTTCGCCGCTGGCGCCTGGCGCGTGCAGGGCGCACCAAGCCCAGGCGGGCCACTGGCGGGACTGGTGGCCATCGACGACTTCATCGGCCCGGCCACGCCGCCGGCGCGCGCGCAAGCCGTCTGGGACCAGTACGCGCGCCACATCGAACAGCTGGCCGGGCAGGGCGCCCGGCTGGTGCTGTTGCCGGAAAAGATAGCCGTGCTGGCCCCCGCGCAGGCGGATGCCGTGCGGCAGCGCTTCCAGGCGCTGGCGCGCGGCACGGGCGCGTGGATCGTCCTGGGGATCGGCGTGCAGGACGCCGCCGGCCGGCGCAACCTGGCCTGGCTGTTCGCGCCCGATGGCGCCGCGCCGGTCAGCTATCAAAAACATCACCTGGCGCCGCCCGAGCGCGAGTTTCTTGCTGGCAACGCGTATGCCGTGCAGCCCGTGGCGGGGCAAGCCATGGGCCTGGCCATCTGCAAGGACATGCATTTCGCGCCCCTGGGACAGGCGTATGGCGCGGCCGGGGCGCAGGCGATGCTGGTGCCGGCCTGGGATTTCCAGCTGGACGGCTGGATGGGGGCGCGCATGACGGTGGTGCGCGGCGTGGAAAACGGCTATGCCGTGCTGCGCGCGGCGCGCGAGGGGGTACTGACGGTCAGCGACGCGTATGGCCGCGTGCTGGCGGAGCGGGCCAGCAGCGCCATGCCGGGCAGCACCTTGCTGGCGCCGTTGCCGGCACACCCGCCCGTCACCACTTGGGCAGGATGGCTGGGACCGCTGTTCGGCTGGCTGTGCGTGGCGCTGGGCGTGATGTTGCTGTGCGCGGGACGCCGCGCCGCGCCCGCTGCCTGACGGGGAATGTCAGGCTTTGCTGCAATGCGCAAAACCGCATTGCGCGGCGCTTTTTATATTTGCCATAGGCTGGCTACATAATCGCCGCCGATGAATTCACCATTGCCGTGCATATATAGTCGGCGCTGCCGGAATATATATTGCACTGCAATAAGTGGTGTTATCTGGTATTCGTGAAATGGGGCGATTGGTATTAATTGGTACTTAATTCAGCCACGAAGTCATACATATCGCCGCGGAAGTAGGAGCGGCAAAATTCCACGGCGCGGCCGTCGCGCAAAAAACCCAGCCTTTCCACCGACAAGCCCGCGTCGCCTTCCTCCGCCTGCAGCAAGCTGGCCTGCTCCCCCGTCAGCAACAAGGCGCTGAGGCGCTGCAAGGCGCGCACGGGCCGGTTGCCCGCCTGTTCCAGCGCGTCGTACATCGATACGTCGACGGCGTCGAGCGCCGGCAGGCAACTGGCGACGATGGTCGCGTATTCCAGGCACATCGGCACCTCGTCCGCATAGCGGATGCGGTGGAAGCGGTATACGGGCGCGCCCGGCGACAGCCGCAGGCGCAAGGCCTCTTCCGGCGTCACCGTGCCCTCTGCGCGCTTGAGCCACACGCTGCGCGGCGTGCGTCCGCGCGCCCGCATGTCCTCGGAAAACGAGGTCAGCTTGGCGAAGTTTTTCTCGATGCGCGTATTGATGAAATTGCCCGAGCCGGGGCGTCGCACCAGCAAGCCTTCGTTGACGAGGCCATCGATGGCCTTGCGCACGGTGATGCGCGAGACGGCCAGGTCGCTGGCCAGCTGGCGCTCGGCCGGCAGGGCTTCGTCGGGGCCGAGGATGCGCTTGTCGATCGCTTCGCGCAGCGCGCGCTGCAGTTGCTGGTACAGGGGCAGGCTACTCGTCTGCCCCAGGCCTTGCATGATGTGAGCCAGGGTTGTCATACGCTGAGGGTCTCCGTTACGGCGCGTTGCAGACGCGCTCTGTATCTGTTTTGTGTCGCTGGATAATACCAAAAAAGACCGTTGTAAAACCAATTTGAATTATCAGGCCGGCAATTTATGTCTGCCCTCGCTGGTATTTAGCCCGGCCGTACGGGCTACGAATTGATTCAGGTGAAGTGGTCTGTGTGATTCAAGCAACGTTATAAAAAAAAAGTTGCAACTGGTAGTATTCTGGTATTGGATAGTAGTATATTGGCGTTGAATTGGTTTTGTAAGTGGTTGTGCCGAAGGGTCTGCAGCATGCCGGCGAGAGTGGGCGGGCTGGAAAGAAGACCTACGTTAAAAATGAAAAGGCTCCAATCCTGGAGCCTAAATCAAGGGGGAGTACATGAAACGCAATTTGACACCTGCAGCTGCCGTCGTGAAATCCGGTTCGCGTAGCCGTACGCCGATCGCTGCGGCCGTTGCCGTGATGGTCGCCGGTCTGTCCTTTTCGGCGCAGGCGCAGGAAGCGCCCGCCGAAGACGTGGCCACCGTGGTGACGGTGACCGGCGTGCGTGCCTCGCTGGAAAAATCGCTGAAGCAAAAACGTAATGCGGATTCCGTGGTGGAAGTGGTGACCGCCGAAGATATCGGCAAGATGCCGGACCGTAACGTGGCTGACGCGATCCAGCGCCTGCCAGGTGTGAATACCCAATCGTCGGCCGGTGGCGAAGGCGGCTTCGGCGAAAACGACCGCGTCAGCCTGCGCGGCACCAGCCCCAGCTTCCAGCAAACCCTGTTCAACGGCCATGCCATCAGCACGGGCGACTGGTTTGTCTTGAATCAATTTGGCGGCAACGTGGGCCGCAGCAGCAGCTTCTCCTTGCTGCCATCGGAGTTGGTGAGCTCCGTTGTCGTGCATAAGAGCGCCACGGCTGACCTGCCTGAAGGCGGCGTCTCGGGCGTGATCGACGTGATCACCCGTCGTCCGCTGGAATTTAAGAACCAGATCACGGCCGAAGGCTCGATCCAGGCTTTCCATAATGACCTGGCCGGCAAGACGGACCCGCAGTTCTCCGGCCTGGTGAACTGGAAGAATGACACGAATACCCTGGGCATCATGGTGCAGGGTTTCTCGCAAAAATCGACGGTGCGCCGCGATGGCCAGGAAATCCTCGGCTATACGCCGATCTCCGCTACCAGCAATGCGGCCTTGGCCCATCCTGAACTGGCCGGCGTAAAAGTGCCGACCTTTATCGGCGCCAGCCTGTTCGAGCAAAAGAAAACCCGCGAAGGCGGCGCATTCGACATCGAATTCAAGCCCAGCAAGGACCTGACCCTGGACGTGAACGGCTTCTATTCGCAGCTGAAGGCACCGCATCAAAACACCAACTGGCTGGCTGCACCGGCCAACTCGGTGAACAGTACCAACGATAAAGGTGTCTCGACCGGTCAGGTGCCGACCAACTACACGGTCAAGAATGGCACGCTGACAGGCGCCACCTTCGCAAAAAACTCTGGTGAAGTCGACAATATCTACCGTCCTGATGCCGGCGGCGAGTCGTACTACCTCGATTTCAACTTCAAATACCGCGCCACCAAGGACCTGACCCTGACCGGCAAGCTGGGCAAGACCCATGGCGTCGGCTATGACCGCGACGATGTGTACTACCAGAACAACGTCGATGGCGGCATGGTGTATCAATTGAATGGCATGAGCCCGGCCAGTGTTTCCTATCCGGGCGGCACCACCACCAAGCCTGGCTCGACGGCATGGGCCGGCGGCGGCGAATCGCGTTCCGTGGACCAGGAAAAATATGCCCAGATCGACGCGGAGCTGCGCCTGTCGTCGGGTATCTGGGATTCCGTCAAGTTCGGCGGCCGCTTGACCGATCACAAGCGCGATGCGGAGCATCCGTTCGAAACCCGTCCGGGCGACCTGGGCTTCTCCAATCCTGGCCCCGTGTGGAATGGCACGATGTACCCGAGCGACTTCGCCAACAACCTGGGCGGCAACCTGTCGAGCAACTACTTCAAGTACGACGGCTCGGCACTGGGCGCGTGGGGCGCGGCACCGGGCAACCGCCTGTTCGACTACGTGCGTCGCCATAACTGGACCGACGAATTCAAGCTGAAGGAAAAAACCTCGGCTATCTATGCCATGGCCAACCTGACGGGCGACAACTGGAGCGGCAACTTCGGCCTGCGCGCCGTTCACACCAAGCAGTCGACCCTGGTGAACCAGGCCGGCGGCCCGATCACCGGTTCCGACTGGGGTGCCTACTCGCAGCATCTGTATGAGCGCAGCTACAACGATTTCTTGCCTAGCGCCAACATCAAGTTCGATGTGCGCAACGACCTGGTGGTGCGCGCCGCCGTGGCCCGCACCATCGCCCGTCCCGACTACAGCGCGCTTGGTGGTTCGGTATCGCTGAACGACGATGCATTGAGCGGCAGCGGCGGCAACGTCAACCTCAATCCGGTGAAGTCGGATAACGCCGAAGTCAGCGCCGAATGGTATTTCGCACCGAAGTCGGCCTTCTCGGTGGGCCTGTTCTACATGGACCTGAAATCGGTCGTGTCGAACGGTACCGTCAACGCTACCTACTTCAACAGCAAGCGCAATGCCAACGCCGTGTACCAGATCACGTCGCCATTCAATACCAGCGGCAAGAACAAGGGCGCTGAGTTCAGCTATCAGCAACCGCTGTTCGGCGACTTCGGCATTTTGGCCAACTACACCTATGCCGATGGCAAGCTGGACAATGGTGACGAACTGGTCAACGCATCGCGCAGCACGTACAACCTGACGGCCTTCTACGAAGCCAACGCCCTTAGCGCACGCCTGGCCTACAACTACCGTTCGGCTTACAAAGCGGGAGTGGACCGTGGCGCCAGCCAGCACGTTGCCGGCGCCGGCGGCCTGGCCGGTTCGCTCAACTACAAGATCAACGAACACTTCACGATCACGTTCGATGCGCTTAACTTGACGAACACGACCATCAAGATGTACGCGGAAAACAAGGATCAGCCACGCGCTTTCTATAGCAACGGCCGTACCTTCTACCTGGGCCTGCGCGCCAAGCTGTAAACAAGACGATCTGGCCTGATGCGCACGCGTCTGGCCGGGTCTTCCTCGGTCTTTTCAAGGCAAGTTCCTGTTTCGGGAGCTTGCCTTTTTTTTCGGCGCCATGGCATGGCGCCTGCCGTCTGTACTCATATAAAACCGTCCCGCCATCTGCGGGCATACCTATAATCGAGGAGTCTATGAACAGTCGTTTGCATCCCGTATTACATCCCATCGCCGCCGCCGCAGCCTTGCTGTCCATGAGCATGGCTGCCCAGGCGCAGCAAGCCCCCATGCAGGAAGTGGTCGTCACTGGCATCCGCGCCTCGCTGGAGCAATCGCTGAGCCAGAAGCGCAACAGCGATTCCGTGATCGACGTCGTCAGCGCGGAAGACATCGGCAAGTTGCCCGACAAGAACGTGGCCGATGCCGTGCAGCGCGTGCCTGGCGTCAACATTTCCTCGTCGGCCGGCGGCGAGGGCGGCTTCTCGGAAAATGACCGGGTCAGCATCCGCGGCACCAGCCCCAGCCTGACACAAACCCTGATCAACGGCCACGCCGTGGGCACGGGCGACTGGTTTGTCACGGACCAGGTGGGCACTGTGGGGCGCAGCGTCAGCTTTGCCTTGCTGCCGTCCGAAATCGTCAGCCGCGTCACCGTGCAAAAGAGCGCGCAGGCGGACCTGGTGGAAGGCGGCGTGGCCGGCTCCATCAATATCGAGACGCGCAAGCCCCTCAGTTTCAAGCAGCCGTTCACGGCCGAGCTGGCCGTGCAAGCCATCTACGCGGACTTGCCGGGCAAGACCGATCCGCAAATGAATGCCCTGTTCAACTGGAAGAACGAAGCGAAGACCATGGGCGTGCTGTTCCAGGTGTTTTCCGAGAAGCGCCACGAACGCCGCGACGGGCAGGAATTCTTCGGTTATGGCGCCATCGACGCCAATAGCCCGGCCGCGCAAAAGCATCCGGAACTGGCCGGCGTGCTGGCACCGCTGGGCATCAACTCGGCCCTGTTCGAACAGGTGCGCAAGCGACAGGGCGGCAGCATCGACCTGCAATTCAAGCCGACGTCTGATTTGATGCTGGACGTCAACGGCTTCTATTCCAAGCTGGACGCAGCCAATTACAACCGCAGCTTTTATAACCAGCCCGGCGCCAACCTGAATGCCGTCGACAATGACGGCAAGCATGTGGGCGTGATTCCCAGCGCGTTTACGGTCAAGAACAATACCCTGGTGGCGGCCGACTTTCCCGCGTCGCAGTTTCCTGCCGCCAATTCCACCACGCCCTATAACGGCCAGCTGTATCCGGCCCTGGTCGATCAGATCTACCGCCCCGGCTCGAACTCGTCGACTGCGTATGTGGACTTCAACGGCAGCTACCGCGCCAGCGAGCGCCTGCGCATCACTGGCAGCCTCGGCTACACGCGCGGCATCGGCGAGACGCCCGTCGACCTCGGCTATGAGGCGGGCTTGACGGGCGTGGGCGTGTCGTACCAGCTGAACGGCCTGTCGCCGGCCAGGCTGAATTTCCCCGGTCTCGACGTTTCCAGATTCTCCAATGCGGTGACGGCATCGGCCTGGGGTTCCCATGTGGAAACCCTGGACACCGAGAAATATGGCCAGGCCGATGGCGAACTGAGCATGGATTACGGCGTGCTGGAATCGCTGAAGTTCGGCGCGCGCTACGCGGAACACCACCGCAATGTGGCGTGGCCGGAAAACCGCAGCTGCGCCGTGTGCGACGGCACGACGAATGCGCCCTTGCCGAAGTGGAATGGCGGCACCTACCCGGGCGACTACGGCAAGGGCCTGGGCGGCAATGCGCAGGGACGCTACTGGCAGCTCGATCCGGCCGACCTGGTGGCGTGGGCCAACAAGTACGACAATACGGGCGGCCCGAATTCGCGCAATTGGCCGGCCGAGCTGGACGTGAAGGAAAAGGATAGCGCGGCCTATATCATGGCCAATCTGGCGGGCAACAAGTGGCGCGGCAACGTGGGCGTGCGCGTGGTGCGCACGCAGCAGACGACGGTGACGAACGTGCCGGGCGGCGAGAACCCTATCGGTCAGGAAAATATTTTCGGCCCTTACACGCCCACCGTCGTCAAGCACAGCTACACGGATGTGCTGCCGAGCGCAAACATCAAGTTTGACTTGAGCAAGGATCTGGTGGCCCGCGCGGCAGTGGCGAAAACCATGGCGCGCGCCGACTACAGCGCCCTGGTGGGCGCCGTCAACCTGAACGACCAGTTGCTGACGGGAACGGGCGGCAATCCGGACCTGAAACCGATACGCTCGACCAACTACGACGCCACCCTGGAATGGTATTTCGCGCCGAAAGCCATGCTCTCCGTGGGCGCCTTTTATATGGACATGAAATCGTACGTGACGTTTGGTACGGCGCCCGTGAGCTACTACAATAATACCTTCAAGAAATTCAACACCTATGTGATCCAGTCGCCGACGAATATCGGCGCCAAGAACAAAGGTGTGGAACTCAGTTACCAGCAGGGCTTGTGGGGCGGTTTCGGCGTGGTGGGCAATTACACCTATACGAATGGCAAGGCCGACGATGGCGCCGCCGTGGTCGGCAGCTCGCGCGGCACCTACAACCTGGAAGGCTATTACGAGGACGAGCGGCTGAGCGCGCGCCTGGCCTATACCTACCGCTCCAGCTTCCTGGCCGGCCTGTTCAGCAGCTCGCCCCAGTATGTGCATGGCGTGGGCAACCTGGCCGCATCGCTCAACTACAAGATCGACGAGCGCTATTCGCTGACCTTCGATGTGCTGAACCTGAACAATCCGGTGCTCAAGTATTACGGCGCCAACCAGGACCAGCCGACGGCCCTGTATTCGAACGGCCGTCAATTCTATTTTGGCCTGCGTGCCAAGTTGTAGTTTTTTACCGGCTTTCCGTCACAAGCGGGGAGCTGGTTTTTATCTTTTGGAATTGTTTGACATGACTATTGCACCTCAACGCTACCTCGCCCTCGACGTCCTGCGGGGCCTGACCGTCGCCCTGATGATCGTCGTTAATACCCCGGGCGACTGGGGCGCCGTGTACGCGCCGTTCCTGCATGCCGAATGGCATGGATTTACCCTCACGGACCTGGTCTTTCCCAGCTTTTTGTTTGTCGTCGGCAATGCCTTGGCCTTTGCGCTGGGGAAATATGAGCACCTGGGGCATGGCGCCGTGCTGGCCAGGCTGTGCAAGCGCAGCGCGCTGATCTTCTTGCTGGGATTCTTACTGTACTGGTTTCCCTTCTTCAAGATCGACGACGCGGGCCAGTTCGCCTGGTCGCCCCTGTCGCACACGCGCATTCCCGGCGTGCTGCAGCGCATCGCCGTGTGCTACCTGGCTGCCGCCCTGATCCTCCATTACTGGAAGACGCGTGGCGCACTGGTCTTCAGCGCCTGCGCCTTGCTCGGCTACTGGGCCATCCTGGCATGCTTTGGCGACTACAGCCTGCACGGCAATGCGCCGGCCAAGCTGGACCTGATCTTGCTGGGCGACAGCCATTTGTACCACGGCGAGGGCATCGCCTTCGACCCGGAAGGCGTGCTGGGCACCTTGCCGGCCATCGTCAACGTCATCGCCGGCTACCTGGCGGGCAGTTTCGTGCGCCAGGCGGCGCCGGCACGGCTGCGCTCCAGCTTGTATCAACTGGCCGTGGCCGGCGTCATCTGCGTGGCCGTGGCCTTGTGCTGGAATGAAGTGTTTCCGATCAATAAGAAGCTGTGGAGCAGCTCCTATGTGATGCTCGGTATCGGTCTGGACTTGCTGCTGCTGGCGCTGCTGATGTTCGTCATCGACGTGCGCAAGAGCACGGGCTGGACGTATTTTTTTGAAGTCTTCGGCAAGAACACCCTGTTCATCTACCTGGTGTCGGAAGTGCTGGTGATCATCGCGTTTACCGTGCGCATCGGCGGCGGCAACCTGTACCAGTGGCTGTACCAGCACTGGTTTACGGGCTGGGCGCCGGCGCGCGTGGGCTCGCTGCTGTTTGCCGTCAGCTTCATGCTGCTGTGCTGGCTGATCGCCTATGCGATGGACAAGCGCAAGATTTATATCAAAGTCTAGCGCTAGAACTTCAGCTTCAGCCCGCAACGGGTGGCCACGGCGGTCAACAGCAGCATCAGGGCGGTGACGGCGGCGGCATTCCACAGGCCGGCCGCGCCGCCCGTTTCCCAATACTGCCACCAGAAGCGCGGCAGGTGCAGCACGGCCGCCAGCTGCTGCCACAGGTCGGGCACGATGTAGGCGAACAGGGCATTGGTGCCGGCCGGCAAGAGCACCACGGCCCAGGCGCGCCAGCGCCACACGTCGATGACGATATAAAACACGAGGAACAGGGCCAGGATGAGGGCGCTGCACACGAGTGTGTAGGATTCCGTCGCCGCGATCTTGTTGATGTGGTGATACGGCCGCAGCAGCAGGCCGGCAGCGAACAGTCCCAGCGCGAACCATGCCATGAAGCGGATGCGCTGCCCATGGCTCAGGGCGGCGCCGCGCAGGAACAGCTGGCCCACCAGGGTGCCGGCCAGTACATTGGTGGCCGTCGAGCCGAGCACCTGCGGCACGTTGACGAAGGCATTGATGCCTGCAGGCAGGAAATCCAGGCTGCCCGCCGTGCCGCCCATGTACAGCACGAGCAGCAGGGCAAATATGCCCATCAGGGCCGTGCCGCTGCCCCGGCACGCCAGGTAAAGCAGGCTGCACAGCAGGTAGGACCAGCCTATCATGCCGAGGATGCCCCACCACGACGGCTGCAGCCAGGTGCTGGAAAACTCGCTGTTCAGTTCTCCACGGAACGTCGCCAGCAGGAACAGCATCAGCGCTCCACCCACGGCCAGCTCCAGCTTGCCCGCGCCCTGGCGCCACAGCAGCATCATGGCCACATAAAACAGCAGGAAGTAGACGGCGTGCGGCAGCGGCGCCGCCTGCGCATCGTAGCGGTAGGCATTGGCCAGCACCACGCCGGCCAGCATCAGGCTGGCGGAGCGCCACAACAGGCGCCCCAGCAGGGCGGGCGTGACGTGGCCGCAATGGCGCTGCAAGGCCAGCGGTATGGCCATGCCGACCATGAACAGGAAGCCAGGAAAGACCAGGTCGGGCAGGGTGATGCCGTCGGCGCGCGGACCCGCATGCTCGAGCCACCAGGCGATGCCGGGCATGCCGGCCAGATAGTTGACCCAGATCATGACGACGATCACGCAGCCGCGGAACGCGTCCAGGCTGGTCAATCGTTCGGCGGCGGTGGCAGTGGCGACAGTGGCTGGCGGCATGGAAGGAGGGCAAAGGTCGAAAAAAAAGCAGCCCCGGCGTGAGCCGGGAACTGCCTTGCGCATGCTGGCGGGAACAGGAATTACTGTGCCGCTGCCGCCGGTGCCGCCGCTGCCGTGGCAGGACGGTTCAGCCACAGGATCCAGTAGCGTGCCAGGTCGGCCACGCCATCGCCGCCCTTGACCGTTTCCAGGACCTTGATGGCGTCATCTTTCTTGCCGGCCATGGCGTAGGAATAACCGAGGCGCAGTTTGGCGTCTTCAGGACGCTTCAGGCCGCCCTTGGCGATACCTTTCTGGATCAGGTCGATACCTTTGTCGAACTGGTCCATCGTCACGAAGGCGTAGCCGAGGTTGATCAAGCCCGTGCCATCCTTGCTCTTCATGGCCGACGCTTCGCCGCTGGCGATGTTCTTCGCATCGTCGGCGGCAGCCTTGTTGGCCTGGTCGCGCAGTTTCTTGTGCTTGGCGGCATTTGCGCCCGTGCCCAGCACGCCTTTGGCAAAGCCGGCGTCCAGCACTTTTTTCGCTTCCGTCGGGAAGGCATTCTGCAAGGCAATTTCAGCCATGTCGCTGTAGTCTTGCGGCGGCATGGTGCCCACGGCCTTGAATTGCAGGCGCAGCACGTCCAGCGCGAAGCGGTCGGAATAGCCGGCCTTGCCTTGCGTGCGGCTCAGCAGATCGCTCCAGTAGTCATCCGACGGGTAGTAGCGCACCAGGTTTTCCATGGCGACCAGGTAGGTAGCCGGGTCCTTGCTTTTCGAACCCGTATTGGCCAGCAATTGCAGTTCTTCGATGGTCGGCGTCTTGCCTGCTTGCTGCTTGGCCGTCAGGTCGGCCATCAGTTCCTGTTTCGCGCGCGCGAAATCATTGCTGAAGTAGTAGGCGCGGATGATGTACGGGCGCATGGTGGCCACGTCGCCTGTTTCCGTCTGGTAGCGGGTGAACCACTTGATGGCGTTTGGATAATCCTTGGCGTTGTAGTGGTAGTTGGCCAGCGCCTGGATGAAGTCGCCCTGGGCTTTCTTGTCCAGCTTGCCCGATTCGATGACCGCTTCCAGCGCCGTCATGGCCATCGGTGCATTGTTGGTGGTCGAGGCCAGTGCCACGCGCAGGCGGTTCAGCACGAACGTTTCATACGGCGTCAGGGCGGGAATGGCGGCAGCCTGGTCGATGCGGCTTTGTACGTCGGCGTAGTTTTTCGCATCCATCGATGCCTTCACGGCAACCGGATCGAGCAGCTTGAACACTTCAGGACGCACTGAGTCGGCCGGCGCGGCAGCAGCGGCGGCCGGTTTGGCATCCTGCGCGTGCGACAGGGCTGGCAGGACGTTCAGGCCGATGGCGGCCAGGAGCAGGCTAAGACGGGCAAGGCGGAATTGGGACATGGGTTATCCTTCAATCAATAACAAAAATACGCTCCGGTACTGGTTGCCGCAACAGTGTGCGGCGGCATTTGCCGGGGGCAGGGAATCTTAAAAAACACGTATTCTGCCATCCTGACCGCACAAGTCAAAGGGCGGCAGCATGGTAAACAACGGCATTGTCACATAAACGGCTGGGCTGGAGCGCCAAACGTGCGCGCCAGGGCTTGCCCTTTGGCATTGAACAGCAGGCAGCGCTGCGGCGGCAGATGCAGGCGCATGGCGTCGCCCGACTGGCGCAAGCCATCCTCGGCCGGCAGCTTGACGGCCAGCATCTCGCTCACGCCCGGCATGCTGGCGTAGACGATGGCCACGTCGCCCAGGTATTCGACATGGCTGACGGCCGCGTCGACGACGTTGTTTTCCGCATGGCCGCCCGCCGTCTCCCTGTCCTGCAGACTGACGTGCTCGGCCCGCACGCCCAGGGTCAGCCGCTCGCCCGGCGCCACGCTCTCGCCGTGCGCTTCGACGTCGATCACGGCGCCGCCGGGCAGGCGCACGGCCACCGTGCCGGGACCGCAGGCGACGGCGTCGCAAGCGATGAAGTTCATCTTCGGCGCGCCGAGGAAGCCGGCGACGAACAGGTTGCCGGGATTGTTGTACAGCTCATGCGGACTGCCCACCTGTTCGATGCGCCCGCCATTGAAGACGACGATGCGCTCGCCCAGGGTCATCGCCTCGACCTGGTCGTGCGTGACGTAGATCATGGTGGTCTTGAGCTCCTGGTGCAGGCGCGAGATTTCCACGCGCATCTGCACGCGCAGCGAGGCATCGAGGTTCGACAGCGGTTCGTCGAACAGGAAGACCTGCGGTTTGCGCACGATGGCGCGGCCGATGGCCACGCGCTGGCGCTGGCCGCCCGACAGATCCTTCGGCTTGCGCTTCAACAGTGGCGTGATCTGCAGGATCTCGGCCGCGCGCTCGACGGCGGCGCGCACCTCGGCCTTTTTATGCCCGGCCAGGGAGAGGGCGAAGGCCATGTTCTCGTACACCGTCATGTGCGGATACAGGGCGTAGCTCTGGAAGACCATGGCCAGGCCCCGCTCGGCCGGCGCGATGTCGTTGGCCAGCTGGCCGCCGATATGCAGCTCGCCGTCGGTGATGTCTTCCAGCCCGGCGATCATGCGCAGCAGGGTCGATTTGCCGCAGCCGGACGGCCCCACGAAGACGACGAATTCGCCGTCGCGGATATCGAGGTCGATGCCGTGGATGACGGGGTGCTTGTCGTCGTACAGCTTGACGATATTCTTTAAAGCGATGTGTGCCATGGGTTGTGCGATTCCTAGCTGGCGCTGGCCGGCGCGGACGTGGCGCCGGCGTCAGACGGGTCGGAGGTATCCTTCGGGCCGATGCGCATGAAGCGCGACAGGATCAATACGGGCACGGCCGACACCAGCACCCACAGGAAAAAGGTCTTGTAGCCGAGCGCCGTCTGGATGTCGCCGCTGATCATCTTGAACAGCACGAAGCCCAGCTGCATCACGCCGGTGGCGAACGCATAGTGGGCCGTCTGGTACTTGCCGACAGAAACCACCTGCATCATGAACAGGATCAGGCCGACGAAGCCGAAGCCATAGCCGAACATCTCCACGCTGAGCGCGGCGGTGATCAGGGTCAGGTCGGTCGGCATGCTGTGGCTCAGGTAGTAGAACACCAGGTTCGGCAAGTTCATGGCCAGGATCAGGAAGAACATGGCGCGCTTCAGGCCCAGCCACGACGTGAAGTAGCCGCCGCCTATGCTGCCCAGCAAAAAGGCCACGGTGCCGGCCGTGCCGTACACGGCGCCCACTTCCGTCGTCGACAGGCCCAGGCCGCCCAGTTCGCGCGCTTCGCGCAGGAACAGCGGGCCGATGGTCTGCACTTGCGCCTCGCCCGCGCGGAACAGGATGATGAAGGCGATCATGCCCCAGATGCCGGGCTTTTTCAGGAAGTCCACCAGCACGTCCCACAGCGTGCGGCTGATGCCCGCCACGCTCTTGTCGGCCACGGCCGCGTTGCGCACCTGCGGCAGCGCCCACAGGTGGTAGGCGGCCAGCGACAGCATCATGGCGCCGATGATCAGGAAGATCACCGACCAGGCGGGCTGGATGCCGATCTTTTTCTCCAGATAGCCGGCCAGGATCACCAGGCCGCCCAGCGAGATGAATTTGCCCGCGTTGAAGAAGGCGCCTTGCCAGCCCGCGTAGGCGGCCTGCTGCTTGTCCGACAGGCTGGCGATGTACAGGCCGTCGCAGACGATGTCGTGCGTGGACGAGGCCAGCGCGGCGACGAACAGCACGGCGATGCAGGCGGCGAACCAGAGCGGCGTTTGCAGGGCCAGCGCGATCAGGCCCAGGCTCAGGCCACCCGCGAACTGGAACAGCACCACCATGCTCTTCTTGCTCGACGCCAGCTCGAGGAAGGGGCTCCACAGCGACTTGAAGACCCAGGCAAAGCCGATCAGGCCCGTCCAGCGGGCGATCTGGTCGTTCGGCACGCCCATGCTCTTGAACATCAGGCCGGCCACCAGGGCCACCGCGTAGAACGGCAAGCCCTGGGCGAAGTACAAGGTGGGCACCCAGGTGATCGGGCTGCGTTTGCTGATGCTGATGCGCTTGTCGTGCATGGAGGCTTCCTTATCGAGAGACGTTTTCATTTGACGGCGCCGTCCATGCCGCGCATGAAGAAGCGTTGGGTAAACAGGAAGGCGAGCAGGGTCGGCACGATGGTGATCAAGGTGCCGGCCGCGATCACGCGCGTGCTGCTGCCGAAGGTGCCGCGCAAATACAGCACCCCCACCGACAGCGGGAACTCATCGGGCTTGCTCATGACGATGGACGGCCAGATGTACTCGTTCCACGATTCGACGGCCGTCAGGATGCCGACGGTGGCCAGCCATGGCGTGATCAGCGGCAGCATGATACGGCTGAAGATGACCCACTCGGACGCGCCATCGACGCGCGCCGCGTCGATCAGGTCTTGCGGCACTTCCTCGAACGCCTGCTTGAGCAGCAAGATGGCCACGGCCGTCACCACGTTGGGCAGGATCACGCCCGTGTAGGTGTCGACCAGGCTCATTTGCGTGATGGTGATGAAGTTGACGAGGAAGTTCACTTCCGACGGCAGCACCAGGGTTGCCAGGATCAGGCCGAACACCAGTCTGCGGCCACGGAATTTCAGGCGCGCCAGCGGATACGCGGCCAGTGAACACAGCAGCAGCTTCCAGAACACGGTCAACACGGCGATCAGCACGGAGTTCTTGAAGAACGACCAGATCGGGATCGCGTTGAACACTTCGACGAAGTTCTCAAAAGACGGCGCCTTGGGCCAGAAGGTGGGCGGGAAGGCGAAGATATTGCCTTGCGTGGAAATGGCCGTCACCAGGGTCCACCAGAACGGGAAGACGCAGACGACGGCGATCGCGCACAGCACGGCATAGTGGCCCAGCATGTGCAGACGGGTTTTCAGGGGACGGGAACGTTTTTGCATGGTCTTGTCCCGGTCAGCGGTGCTTGGGTTTGAGGTAGCGCAGGCACAGCAGGGCGATGGCTATGCAAAACAGCGAGACGACGAAGCTGGCCGCCAGCGCGCGCGGCAGTTTCAAGTGCTTGAGGCCCTGGTCGTAGGCGTAGTACAGCGCCGTGAAGGTGGAATTCATCGGGCCGCCCTGGGTCAGCACGTCGACTTCCTGGTAAGCCTTCAGCGCCGCCAGCACGGACAGGATGGAGCACAGCATGATGGTCGGACGCAGCATCGGCACGGTGATCTTCCAGAAGCGCTGCCAGCGGCTGGCGCCATCGAGCATGGCCGCTTCCTGCATGTCCGACGGGATCGATTGCAGGGCCGCCAGGTACATCACCATGTACCAGCCCAGGCCCCGCCACAAGGTGACGAACATCACGGCGAACAGGGCCAGGCTGTCGTTCGTCAGCCAGCCCACGGGCGCGTTCACCAGTTTTAACGTCATCATCACGTAATTGAGCGCGCCCTGTTCGTGGAACATGAAGCCCCACATGATGCCGACGACGGACACGGTGGTCACCACGGGCACGTAGAAGGCGGCGCGGAACAGACGGATGCCGGGCAGGCGGTTGTTCACCAGCACGGCGAGAGTGATGGCGCCCACCTGCACGAAGGGCACCATCAGCAAAAACATCAGCGAATTCTTCAGGCCCGAGACGAACATCTCATTGTTGAAGATGTAGCGGAAGTTGTCGAGGCCGACGAAGCGCGTCTCGCGTATCAGGCTGTAGTCGGTGAAGGCCAGCACGGAGCCGTAGCCGACGGGCCAGAAGGAAAAGGCGGCCAGCAGCAGCAGGGCCGGGGCGAGGAACAGCCAGGCTTGCAGGGTGTGGCGGTGGGCGAGTTTCATGGTGTCCTTAGTGGCGCGGCAGGGTGGCCAGCTTGCGGTTCCAGATGGCGACGGCCTGGTCCAGCGCCTGCTTCACGTCCTGCTTGCCCGTCACGCCCGCCTCGACGGCTTTTACCAGCGAGCGGCGCAGTTCGTCGTAGTCGTCGATGCCGGCCACGTACAGGGTGCGCGAGTGGCCCATCGACAGGGCGCCGGCGGCCACCGCTTTTTCGGCCGCGCCCGCGTTTTGCGGCGTGGACAGGAAAAACGGATCGGCCGCCGCCTTGACGGTGGTGGGGAAGACGCTGGCCTGGCGCGCGAACGCCAGCTGGTTTTCGTCGTTCGTCAGGAAGCGCGCGAACTTGCCCACCGAGGGCAGCTGGCGCGCTGGCACGCCTTTCGGGATGGCGAAGTGCACCAGCCAGCCGCCATCGGCGATGCCGGTGGGGCCCAGCGGCGCGGGTGCCACGTCGGTGATGGCGTAGATGTCTTTCGCGTCGCCGCGGATGCGCTGCATGGCCGTGGGGGGCGCCAGCAGCATGCCCAGGCGGCCGCCCTTGTAGGCGTCGATGACGGCCGGGAAGTTATCTTCGGCGAACAGGCTTTCCTTCAGCAGGCCGCCCACTTTATAGGTGTCGGCCAGTTTCTGCACCAGCGCCACGTGCTGCGGCGAATTGAAGACGGCGCGCTTGTCCGTGATGACGGCCAGGCCCTGCTGCATGAACAGGCCGTCGATCTTCGACAGCGCCGGGGCGATGCCGGCCTTGCCCGTGCGTTGCGCGATCTGGCGCGCGAACGCCAGCTGTTCATCAAGGCTGGCAGGGCCGCGCATGAGTCCCGCCTGTTTGAATATATCGGTATTGAAGGCGATCACCGCGACATTGCTGTACATGGGAAAACCGTAGGTGCGGCCCTTGAAGCGCAGGTCGTCCAGGGCGCTGGGAATGTAGCTGGCGCGCGCAGGCGCGATCAGGTCATCGACTTGTGTGAGCAAGCCGTCGCGCGCAAATTCGTCGGCCCAGGGCACGTTCAGGCTGACCAGCGCGGGCGGCGTGCCGGCCACGATGCGCGTGACCAGCTTGGTCTGGATCACGTCCCACGGGAAGTCGATCCATTCGATCCTGACGCCGGGATTCTGCGCCTCATAGCGCGCCACCACCGCATTGAAATACGGCGTGAACTTGGGCTTCATGCTGAAGGTCCAGAATTCGATTTTCTCGGCAGCCCATGCCTGTGGCGCGAGCAGGCCCGCGCAGGCAACAACCGCCAACAGTCTCTTGATCGTCATTTTTATCCTGGAGCGCGAGGCTCCAATGTCCATGAGTCCGCGGCGCGGGTACATGCCCTTGCCGTCGCTTATATGCGTGCTGCTGACGGCAGCCGCGCCCCGTGCCGGGGGCGCAGCTGCCGAAGAGTGCCTAGTTTGTTTTTGTTACTTTGCTCAGGTGGCGCGGCGCATCCGGATCCATGCCGCGCGCGGCCGACAGTTTTGCCGCCATCACGTAGAAGGACTGGATGGCGACGATCGGATCGAGGTCCGGCGTGGCCGCCACGGGCAGGGTCAGGTCGCGCTCGGCCACGTCGGCGGGCGCCGCCAGCAAGACCTTGGCGCCGCGCCCGCGCATCTCCGTGGCCAATTGCAGCAGGCCGGCCTGGGTCGGGCCACGGGTGGCGAAAATCAGCAGCGGGTAGCCGTCTTCGATCAGGGCCATGGGGCCGTGCTTGATTTCGGCGCCGCTGAAGGCTTCCGCCTGCAGGGCCGAGGTTTCCTTGAATTTCAGGGCCGACTCCAGCGCCACGGGGAAGCTGATGCCGCGTCCGACGACCATGATGTTGCGGGCCGGGGCCAGCACGTCGATCGCCGGCGACCAGTCGACGCGGGTCGCTTCGAGCAGCGCTTCAGGCAGCGCTTCCAGGCCGGCCTGCAGCTCGGGATCGTTCTGCCACTGGGCCACCATGCGCGCGCCTGCGACCAGGCTGGTGATGAAGCTCTTGGTGGCGGCGACGCTTTGTTCCTTGCCGGCGCGCAGGGGCATGGCCCATTCGGCGGCGTGCGCCAGCGGCGAATCGATGTCGTTGACGAGGGCCACGGTGGTGGCGCCGCCGTCGCGGAAGTAGCGGATCGGTTCGACCACGTCCGGGCTCTGGCCCGATTGCGAGATCGAGATGGCCAAGGTGTCGCGCGTCACCAGCGGCGATTTGTTCAGGGTCACCAGCGACATCGGCAGCGAGGCGACGACGCGGCCCAGGCGCGCCATGATCAGGTAGGCGACGTAGTTGCAGGCGTGGTCGGAGCTGCCGCGCGCGATGGTCAGCGCGGTCGAGAACGAGGTGCTCCTCAATTTGCGGCCCAGTTCCGCGTAGCGTTCCGTGTCGCTGGCCAGTTGCAGGGCGACGCATTCGGCGGCGGAAACGGCTTCTTTAAGCATCATTGAGGTCACAGATTTCTCCTTCTATATAGACAGCTTTGAGTTTGAGGTCGCGATCGAGTACCACCAGATCGGCGTAGGTGCCGGGGGCCAGCCGGCCGCGTTCTTCCAGGCCCAGGTAATCGGCGGCGTTGGTCGACACGCGCTTGGACGCGTCGGCCAGGTCCAGTCCCAGTCCCACCAGGTTGCGCAGCGCCTGGTCCAGGGTCAGGGTGCTGCCCGCCAGCGTGCCGTCGGGCAGGCGCACGCCGCCCATGCATTTCTGCACGGCATGGCGGCCCAGCATGTATTCGCCGTCCGGCATGCCGGTGGCGGCCGTCGAATCGGTGACGCAGTACAGGCGCGGGATGGCACGCAGGGCCACCTTGATGGCGCCCGGATGCACGTGCAGCAGGTCGGGAATCAGTTCGGCGTATTCGGCGTGCGCCAGGGCGGCGCCGACCATGCCCGGCTCGCGGTGGTGCAGGCCGCTCATGGCGTTGAACAGGTGCGTGAAACCCATGGCGCCGTGTTCCAGCGCGGCCACGCCGTCTTCATAGGAACCCAGCGTGTGGCCGATCTGCACGCGCACGCCGGCGTCGGCCAGGGCGCGCACCAGGTCCAGGTGGCCGGCGATTTCCGGCGCCACGGTGATGACGCGCAGCTTGGCCAGGGTTTGCAGGCGCTCGATTTCCGCCAGCGTGGCGGCGCGCGCGTAGTTCGGCTGCGCCCCGAGCTTGCCGGAATTGATGTACGGGCCTTCCAGGTGGGCACCCAGCACGCGCGCCGTGTTCGGGCGGCGGTGCTTGGCGGCGATGCCGATGGCCGTCAAGGCCATATCGATATCTTCCGGCGGCGCCGTCATGGTGGTGGCCAGCAGGCTGGTGGTGCCGTGGCGCGCGTGGATGGCCGCGATGGTGTAGACGGCTTCGCCGCCTTCCATGATGTCCTTGCCGGCGCCGCCGTGCACGTGCAGGTCGATGAAGCCGGGCAGGATGTAGTCGTCGCTGTTGCCCGACGGGTGGAGGGAATCGCCCGTGATGCTGTCGACTCTTTCGCCGAAGGCGATGGCGCCGTGGATCCAGCCGCCGGGGGTAAGGATATTGCCTTTGATAGTGCTGCTCATCTGCGCGACTCCGCTACGAATTCATAATAATCACTGCGGCAATACGAGTGGGTCAGTTCCACCGCTGCGCCGTTGTCGAGATAACTGACACGGGTGATGTGCAGCATGGCTTCACCCGTCTTGATATTGGCCAGCTTGGCCTGTTCCGCCGTGGCGTTGACGGCGCGGATGTGCTGCAGCGCGCGCATCGGGATGGTGCCGCGCGACTCCAGGTAGCCGTACAGCGAATCGGTCACCTGCTGCGGGTCCGGCATGTACAGGGCGGGGATGGTGGTCGTCTCGATCGCCATCACCACTTCGTCGGCCGTGCGCAGGCGGCGCAAACGCGCCACCGGCATGTGCGGCGACAGTCCCAGCGACAGCAGTTCCAGCGGCGCGGCCGAGCCGATGTCGCGCTGCAGCCAGCGCGAACCGGCCGTGAAGCCCCGCTGGCGCAATTCTTCCGAAAAGCTCGTCAGGCGCGACAGCGGCTGTTCCAGCTTGGGCGTGATGTAGGTGCCCGAGCCGCGCTTGCGCGTCAGCATGCCCCGGTCGCACAGCATGTCGATGGCCTTGCGCGCCGTCACGCGCGAGATTTCCAGGATCTCCGACAGCACGCGCTCGGAGGGCAAGGCCTGGTTGGCGCGCCAGTCGCCGCTGGCGATGCCGTCCGACAGCATGTTCGCCAGCTGCATGTAGAGCGGCGTGTCGCTGGCGGGATTCGGTTTGAAGGCGGACAGTTTGGCCAGCATGGTCATTGCTCCCGCAAGTGCTTGCGTATCAGGCGCAGGCCGCCTGCGGCCGAGTCGCCCTGTGCCGGCACGACCAGTTTCAGCAGTTCCGCCGGCAGGTAGGCGGACAAGGGCGCCGCCAGACCGCCGCACAGGGCCACGGGCAAGGTACCGGCCGGGTCGAGCGCCCTGGCGATGAGGGCGATCTGCTGGCCCGCGTCGGTCAGGATGGCGCGCGCCACGGCATTGCTGGCCGCGTGTTCGAGCACCAGGCGCGCCAGTTGCGCGAAATTGGTCTGGCTGGCGGCCGCCAGCCACACCTGCATGGCGTCGCGCTGGCCGCCGCAGGCGTCGATGACGGCCGTGGCGAAGGCGCTGCCGGGCACGCGGCCATCGACCACTTGCTGCGCATGGTTGATGGCGCGCATGCCGATCCAGGCGCCGCCCGCCTCGTCGCCGGAGGGGAAGCCCCAGCCGCCCACTTCGTGGCGGCTGCCGTCCGCGTGCAGCACTTCGCCCACGCTGCCCGTGCCGATGGCAACGATGGCGCCCGGCTGGCCCGCGTGCGCGCCCAGCAAGGTGGTCAGGGCGTCCGATTCGAGCGCCACCATGGCATAGCCGGGACTGTGTTCGACGAAGCTGGCGGCCCACTGCTTGTTGTGCACGCCGGCCAGGCCCAGGCCGATGGCCATGCGCTGCAAGGAGGGCTGTTCCAGGCCGGCCGTGCGGAAGGCCAGGGTGACGGCGTGCGCCACGGAGGTCCAGGCCCGTTCGATGCCCAGTCCCAGGCCGGATGGGCCGCTTTGTCCCTGCGCCAGTTCCTGGCCGTCGAGGCGCGCCAGGCGTACGCGGGTACCGCTGCCCCCGCCGTCGACGCCGATTATGTATTCGATCATGTTATGCAGTCCCGCTTATGGTTGGATGCGCCTGTCTCGGTTTTTTATTTGTCGGGCGGCGAAAAAGCTGAAGGCACTATATTGTTGCCCCGATGGCTAGTCAAGAGGTATTTAAGTGGTATTGTAAAATATTCTTGCGCTTGATGTGTCCCGCCCGGAAATTTTTCCGCAAGCTGTTGTTAATAAAGGAGTTTTTGTCGATTGGAAATGGTATTGAAATTGGCCTTGTTTAATGCCAATTTTTTCGAACTGGTCTGTTGTTGGCCGCGCGGTATTGCTTGTATGCATGCTTGGCAAGGGACGCCATGAAGAGTAAAGTCCGCCTTTTACACCTGAGTTGGAAGAGCATGATGAACGACAAGGCAGCAAAGAGCGAGTACTGGGACGACTGGCAGCAAGAGGCGCTGGCCGCCGGTGTGTCGGCGCCGCTGGCCGCGCTGGGCATGGAAATGATGCGCACGCACCGCAAGAACCGCTGGCCGAAGGATTTCCTGGGCCGCGAAAGCGATGGCCCGGTCATGATCGAAATGTGCCTGGAAGACGAGGCGGAAACGGAATTGTTCTTTATCGAGAACCTGTATCCCTACGATGCGGCGCTGATCGAAAAGACGCGCCGCCGTCTGTGCCTGCATTGATAGTGCGCTGACGCGTGACTGGAGTGGCCGCCTTGCGCGGCCGTTTTCACGTCAGGTACTGAATTTTTCGCTGCTGGTAGTGGCGCTGGCGCGCATGCGCAGGCTCAGCAGCACGATGGCGACCAGCAGCAGCGAATGCGTGCTCGGTTCATCCGGGGCGCGCACGCGCGGACTGGCGTCGGGCGACTGAAAACTGGCCAGGCGCGCGGCCAGTGGGGCGGGCGCCGCCTGGTAGGCGGCCACCTGGATCGGCGGCGTGCGCGCCGCATGCGTGTTGCCAGCGGCCCAGAGCGACAGGGCCGCGCACAGCAAGATCATCTTTCTCATCATGTTCTGTATTTCTGCCGAGGGCTGTAAGTCGATCACGCATGGCCCCGCCGTATGCCGGTCCATGTCCTGTCCCCAGTGTGTATGCTTTCCGGCGTTGCTCATGCAGCACAGAAATAATATCTTTTTATAAATTGCGTGTATTAAAACACAATAAAATGAAAATGCAAACGTCTTTTTGCAAATAAGCGCATGCGCTGACCGTGCTTGCCGGGCGGAGTCTATTGCATGGGGGAAATGACGTGGCATTTTCATGGGGGAGTGTCATAATGGCCCTGGCATTTCCGCCCAGGCATGGAGTAGATGATGAGCAAGGCACAGGACAGCAAGAAGGAAGCCAAGAAAGAACCGGCCAAGACCATGAAAGAAAAGAAGGAAGCCAAGAAGGTCAAGAAAGAAGAGCGCAAGCGCTGATCATGCGCGTGCGCCGTACCTTGACGCGCCCGTGGCGTGCGCCGGCCCTGCTGGCGGCGTTCGCCCTGCTGGCCTGCGGCGTGCCCGTGTCCGGCGTGCTGGCGCAGGCCAAGCCGGCGCCGAGCACGTTCGGGCAAGTGGTGGGCAATGCCGTGCTGTGCATCGACCAGATCGACAACAAGGCCTTTTATGCCTATCTGCTGACGGCCTTCGGCCCCGCCTACAAGCATGAAGGGGGCGCCTACTGGTTCCGCACGGAAGCGACCCTGTGGGGCGCGCCGATTACCGACGTCATCGTCAGCGACGACACCAGTCCCCTCGTCTTCATGGGCGTGGTGGCGGATTCGACGCCGGAAAAGCTGGAGCCGGCCATCCGCGGCGCTTCGGGCCTGCGTTTCAATAAACTCGACAATTCCGCCTTTCCTGTCCGTGGTTCCGTGCCTGGCAGTAAAATCGTCTACTTCCGCAGCAAGGCGAAAGTGTATTGCGCCAAATACAAGCCGTTGCCGCCCGCCCGCACCCGCTGAGGGTCTCGGCTTGCCGTCGCGCATTTTGATCGTTTCATCCGCAGGGTCTCCATGTACACGCATTATTTCCAGCTCAAGCAATCGCCGTTTTCGATCGCCCCCGATCCGCGCTACCTGTTCATGAGCGAACGCCACCGCGAAGCGCTGGCGCACTTGCTGTATGGCGTGGGCAGCGGCGGCGGCTTCGTGCTGCTGACGGGAGAAATCGGTGCCGGCAAGACCACCGTGTGCCGCTGCTTCATGGAGCAGATTCCGGAGAATTGCCAGCTCGCCTATATCTTCAATCCGAAATTGTCCGTCGAGGAATTGCTGCTGTCGATCTGCGAGGAATTCCGCATCGCCCTGGCGCCCGGCGTGGCCAGCGTGAAAGGCTATGTCGACGCCATCAATGCGCACCTGCTGGCCAGCCATGCGCAGGGCAAGAACAATGTGCTGATCATCGATGAAGCGCAAAACCTATCCTCCGCCGTGCTCGAACAATTGCGTTTGCTGACCAACCTGGAGACGAGCGAGCGCAAGCTGCTGCAGATCATCCTCATCGGCCAGCCGGAATTGCGCGCCATGCTGGCGCGGCCCGAGCTGGAGCAGCTGGCGCAGCGCGTGATCGCCCGTTATCACCTGGGGTCGCTGACGGCCGGGGAAACGGCCAGCTACATCCGCCACCGCCTGGCCGTGGCGGGCAGTACGGCGCAGACGCCGTTCGCGCCGCGCCTGATGGCGCCCATTCATGCCTTGAGTAAAGGCGTGCCGCGCCGCATCAACCTGCTGTGTGACCGCGCGCTGCTGGGCGCCTACGTGGAAAACCAGCCGCAAGTGACGCGCCAGATACTGCGCCGTGCCGCCGAGGAAGTGTTTGCGGAAGAGGGGACGCCGGTTGCCGGACGGGGCTTGCGCTGGCCGCACGTGGCCGGCGGCGTGCTGGCCGGTGCGCTGGTTACGGCCGCGCTGGCCTGGCATTTCATGCCGCACGCGCCTGCCACAGTGGCCGTGGCGAAAGCACCCGCCGTGGTGGCGCCACCGGCGCCCGTTGCCGCACCTGTTCCTGCGCCCGCGCCCGTCAGCGTGCCGGACCGCAACGCCGTGCTGCGCCAGCTGGCCAGTCTGTGGGGCGAGCAGTTGCCGGCCGGCGATGCTTGCCAGGCGGGCGCCCGCACCGGCCTGCGCTGCCTGCACAGCCGGGGCGGCATCGCCGAGCTGCGCGTGCTGGACCGTCCCGCCATGCTGGTCTTGCGCGATGCGGGTGGCACGGAACAGCTGGCGCTGCTGACGCGTCTGCAGGGGGATACGGCCACCTTGATGCTCGACGGCCAACAGCAAAACTTGCCGCTGGCCCAGCTGGCCCAGCTGGCGCAGCGCAGCGATGGCGGTTTCACGACCTTTTGGCGCGCCCCGCGCAGCTGGCGCGACGAGGTGCCGCTGGGCGCGCGCGGCGCCGACGTGGATTGGCTGGCGCAGCGGCTGGCGCAACAGCGGGGCTTGCCGGCGCCGGCCGCCAATCTGCCGCTCGATGCCGAGATGCAAAGCCAGCTGCGCGCTTTCCAGCAAAGCCAGAACCTGCGCGCCGATGGCCTGGCGGGTCCGAAAACATATATACGCCTGATGCAGCTGGGTGACAATGCGGAGCCGCGCCTGAGCAGCGCGGCGCCTGCCGTGGCGGCGCCCGCTGCGACGGCGATGGTGGCGGGGAAATAAGATGTCCTACATACTTGAAGCACTGAAAAAATCGCAAGCCGAGCGCCAGCTGGGCGAGTTGCCGTCGATCCACGCACCGCAAGTGCAGCTGCACGATGGCGCGGCGTCCGGCGCGGCGCGGCGCGCGCCCGTCTGGCTGGCGCTGGGCGGCGTGACGCTGGCCTTGGCCGCCGCGTTGCTGCTGTGGCAGCCTTGGCAGGCGGGGGCGGCGGCGTCCGTGCCTGTACCTGCGGCCGCTCCTGCCGTGCTGGCCCAGGCTGTGCCCGCGCCGATGCCGGCAGTCGTTCCGCCGGCAGTCCCGCCACCAGTGCCCGCGCCTGCGCCGGCCCCCGTTACGCAAGTCGCGCCCGTGCCGCCGGCGGCCACGGCCGCACCCGTGCACCATGCCAGGCCCGTGGCGGAACCGCAGCAGGAACCGAAGCAGCCCGTCCAGGCCGCGCCGCCGCCCGTTGCGGCCCCGGTGCCCACCGTGCCGGCGCCTGCGACCGAAGAAAGCGTGCCGGGCATGCGCGACTTGCCCGAGCCGATACAGCGGCAAATCCCGCCGATCGCCATCGGCGGCTATATCTATTCGAAGAATCCGGCCGATCGTTTATTGTTGATCGACAAGGTCTTGCGCCACGAAGGCGAGGAGCTGGCGCCCGGCCTGGTGCTGGAAAAGTTGCAGCCGAAGGCGGCCATCTTCAGTTTCAAGGGCTACCGCTACCGCGTGCCGTACTGAGTTGTTGTGCATCAAGGCCGGGCCGCCATAGCTGAACCATACTGGCCTGGCCTGGTCGAACCAGGGTCGCTGCGCCCGTGTGCGCGGCCGGGGAGGTCCCATGATTGCTGCCGCAGCTGCTGGTGAGGGTGTGTTTGATGCGCATGGCTTGGGAAACCTGGCGCGCATCGACCATATCGTCGTGCTGATGATGGAAAACCGCTCGTTCGACCACATGCTCGGCTACCTGAGCCTGGAAGGCGGGCGCACCGACATCGACGGCTTGCAGGCCAGCCATGCCAATGTGCATGCGGGCGTGAGCTATCCCGTGCACCATTTGCGGCGCACGGCCTTCGGCCCGCAGCAAGACCCGTCGCACACGGGCCTGTCGGTGGCGCAGCAATTGCAAAACAATAACGGCGGTTTTGTCGACAACTATGCGCAAACGCACCCGGGCGACCCCGACATCGATCTGGTGATGGGTTACTACAATGCGGCCGACTTGCCCATGTACGATTTCCTGGCGCAGCAGTTCTGCGTCTGCGACCGCTGCTACAGCGCCGTGCCTGGCGCCACCTGGCCCAACCGCCTGTATGCGGTCAGCGGCAAGGCGGCCGGCAGCAAGGATAGCAAGCGCGTGCCCCTGTATGCGAACAAATCCTTCGTGCGCCACCTGGGCCGCGCCCAGGTCGGCTGGAAATTTTATTCCGCCTGGAAACCCTGGAGCCTGGCGCTGACGGACGACCATTACCGCTCGTCCGAGCTGTACGAGCCGTTCGGCTCCAGCGCGCGCCGCTATGGCTTCATCGGCGACGCGCTGGCGGGTACCTTGCCCCCGGTCAGCTGGATCGATCCGCATTTTTTTGAAAACGACGACCATCCGCCGGCCGATATCCGCGCCGGCCAGGCGCTGGTGGCGCAGGTCTATCAGGCCCTGTCGCGCGGTCCCGCCTGGGCGCGCACCTTGCTGATCCTCAGCTATGACGAACACGGGGGCTTTTTCGACCATGTACCGCCTGGAGCCGCCATCGATGACGACCCCGCGTTTCGCCAGTACGGCGTGCGCGTGCCCATGCTGCTGGTGTCGCCGCTGATCGCGCCGGGCAGCGTCAGCCACGAGGTGGTCGACCACACGTCGATCATCAAGACCATCCTGCAGCGCTTTTGCCGCGCCGCCGATGGCAGCTTGCCCCAGATGGGCGCGCGCGTGGCGGCCGCCAGCGGCCTGGGCGCCGTGCTGACCCTGGCGCACGCCCGCGCGGCGCCGGCCGTGCCCGCTAGTGTGGCGGCGCAGCGGGCGGCCTGGGAAGCCGATGTGCGGGCGCAGGACTTCGCCCCGCTGGCGCCCGCTTGCCAGCCTGATGGCGAGGTGGCTGCCGCTGCCGCCGTCCCCTTCCAGTCCGATGCCGAGGCGGGGGCGATCGCCGCCCACCGGCAATTGGCCCGCACGGCCAGGAATGCGCAGGCACAAAATGGTAGGGCTGCGGGCAAAACTGCGGGCAAGAAGACGCCGAAGTCGGCGGGCCGGCGCCCGCGGCAGGGTAGTCCGCCGGCCCCCTTTGACGGGGGGAATGGCGGAAAATCCGGCGGCGCTTGACCTGTGCGATGGCTTGGGCAATGCAAGGCGCTGGCGCCCGTGGGGCTGCGTATAATCATTCCTTCTCAATCAAGGAGTGACCATGCACGATGCGATGCCCACCCACCCGGTACTGGGGGTGATCGGCCGTTCCGGTAGCGGCAAGACGACCCTGCTGGAATTTGTGGTGAAGGAACTGGCGGCGCGCGGCTTGCGCGTCAACCTGGTCAAGCACAGCCACCATGACCTGGCGCTGGAGCCGCCGCAAAAGGACAGCGCCCGCCTGCGCCTGGCCGGGGCGGCGGAAGTGCTGGTGGCGTCGCCGTACCGCTTTGCCATCGTGCATGAGCTGCGCGGCGCGCCCGAACCGGGCCTGGCGCAGCAATTGGCCCGCATGGGGCCGGCAGACCTGACCCTGGTCGAGGGCTTCAAGACGGACCCTATCCCCAAGCTGGAAGTGTTCCGCGCGGAAGTGGGGCAAGCACCCTTATATCCGCATGACCCGCACGTGATCGCCGTCGCCTCCGACAGCCCGGCGCCGGCCGGCCTGCGCGAGGGCGTGCAATGGCTGGACTTGAATGCGCGCGAGCAGGTGCTGGGCTGGTTGCTGCTGCAGTTGGAAAATAAGCTGGAAAAATAAGTTAAAGGTTTGCCTGCGGCATCCGTTAACAAGGGTAGAACCTCATTGGAGAAACGTATGGACGTCGGAAGCATTGCTCAACTGTCAACCACGATGGCGGAGACAGGCACGCGGCAAGCCGTCGGCTTGACTGTCCTGAAAAAAGCCCAGGATATCCAAAGCTCGACCGCCACCGCCTTGCTGGCAGCGCTGCCGCCGGTACAGTCGGCGCCGAGTCTGCCGGCTCACCTCGGCAACCGCATCAACACGACAGCCTGAGCGCGGTCCCGCGGCGCCAGCCTGGCGCTCGCCATAGATACGCCCACACCACCGTCGCCGACGGTGGCGCGTGGGCGTTGTTGTCTGTCTTTTCCGCTTCCTTTTCGCCTTCCTTCCGTCTCTGTTCGCCATGAATCGGCCGATTCAGTAAAATGGCGTGCATCACCTCGCGTTGCCCATCGTGCAGCCCGGGGCGTGCCCACTTTACTTTGACCCATGCAAGAGGAATTCCCATGAACAAACGTCAAGCTCTCATCGCCGCCGCCCTCGCTGGCCTCTGCGCCGGTACCGCCGTCAATGCGGCCGCCCACGATGGTCCCGCCCCCGGGGACAAGGAAAAATGCTACGGCGTGGCCAAGGCGGGGCAGAACGATTGCGCCTCGTCCGATGGCGCGCATTCCTGCGCGGGCCAGGCGGAGGCAGACAATCTGCCCACGGAATGGGCCTATGTAGCCAAGGGCACGTGCGAACAGGCGGGCGGTTCCGTCAAGCCCATCAAGGCCGGCAAGGCGGCCAAGCCGGCCACGCAGCCCTAAGCGTCCGCCGCCTGCCCATGCCGCCGCCCATCCAGGCGCTTGCCGGCGTCGGCCTGCGCGCCGCGCACTACCGCGATTTCCTGGCGCGCCGGCCCCAGGTCGGCTGGCTGGAAGTGCACACTGAAAATTATCTGCAGCCTTCGGGCTGGGATAACCATGTGCTGCGCACCTTGCGCCAGGATTACCCGATCAGCCTGCATGGCGTGGGCCTGGGCCTGGGTTCCGCGCGGGGCTTTTCCGAGGACCATTTGCGGCGCGTGCGCGCCGTGGTCGAGCGCATCGAGCCGGTCCTCGTGTCGGAGCACTTGTGCTGGGGCGCCGTGGCGGAGCAGCAACTCAATGATTTGTTGCCGCTGGCCTTGAATGGCGCGGCCCTCGATTTGCTGTGCGCAAGGGTGGGGAGGGTGCAGGATGTGTTGAAAAGGCCGATCTTGCTGGAGAATGTCTCCACTTACCTGCGTTTTGCCGACGATGCCATGAGCGAGGCGCAATTCCTGGCCGAACTGGCGCGCCGCAGCGGCTGCGGGCTGTTGCTCGATATCAATAATCTGTATGTGAACCAGTGCAACCACGGCGAAGACGCCATGCTTGCGATGCAGGCCATCGCGCCGGGCAGCGTGGGCGAACTGCACCTGGGCGGCCACCTGCTGACGCCGCACGCCGTGGTCGACCATCATGGCGCCGCCGTGGCCGACCCCGTCTGGGCGTTATATGCGGCCGCCTTGCGGCGCTTTGGCGCCATTCCCACCCTGGTCGAATGGGATACGGAGTTGCCGCCGCTCGATATCCTGCTGGGCGAGGCGGACAAGGCGCAAGCCATGCTGGCGCGCCATGCGCCGCAAACGCCATGGCTTGGGATGCCGCCGCTGCCGTCACCGCCACCCGCGTCGCTTGACGCGCTGGCGGCCGGCCAGCAAGCGTTCGCCACCGCCTTGCTCGATACGGCGGCAGTTCTGCCAGCGTTCGCGGGAGACGCGGCGCCGCAGCGTTTTTCGCTGTACCGTGGCAGCTTGGGCGCCACCTGGCGCCGCACCCTGAGCCAGGTCTACCCCGTCGTGCTGGCGCTGGTGGGCGAGGCGTTCTTTGGCGGCCTGGCGCGCGCATACGGCCGGCAATCTCCGTCGGATAGCGCCGATTTGAACCAGTTTGGCGCCCGTTTCGCCGATTTTCTCGCCAAGTTCCCGCCAGCCGGCGAATTGCCCTATTTGCCCGATGTGGCGCGCCTGGAATGGGCCTTGCACCTGGCCCATTACGCGGCCGATGCGCAGGCACTGGCGCCCGAGGCGCTGGCCGCCTTGCATGCCGATCAACTGGAAACGCGGTGTTTCACCTTGCATCCCGCTTGTGCCTTGCTGGCATCGAACTGGCAAGCGGCGGCCCTGTGGCAGGCGCATCAAGAGGGTGAAGGGCAGGGGGTATTTCCGCAGGATATGCAGACGGCTAGTTACGCGCTGGTGTGCCGGCCGCGCTGGAAAGCGCAGGTGCTGGTGCTGGATGCGGCCGCGCATGCGGCCTTGCTGGCCTTGCGGCAGGGCCGCACGTTCGGCGCCGCGCTCGATGCGGCGTTCGAGCTGGACCCGGCATTCGACCTGGCCGCGCACTTGCGCCAGTGGCTGGCGCATGCGGTGTTGGCGGCGTAATTATTTATTCGAAGGCGCGCAGCACGCGCGCTTCGCCCGTCTGATCGCGGTACAGCGCGTTCGCGGCCAGCGTGGCGTCCATCATGCGCGTGACTTGCTCCTCTTCAAAGCGGGCCAGTTCGGCCGTGGCCGCGACGAGGGCCAGCTGCAGCCTGGCGCGCGCGCTCTGGTACAGGCTGCTGGTGTATTTGTCTGTGTTACGCAGTAATTCTTCCGCGTTTTCTATTACCTGGCGCAAGTCGCCGATCAGGCGTTCCTGGCTGCGCGTACCTTGTTCGGGATGGTCCATGGCGCTTCCCTTCTGCAATCGATATTTATCTGACAATAACGACGTGTTGCAGCTTGATCCAGGCAGCCGGGCTGGCAGGCATGCTGGCTGGACGCATGGGGCTGCTTTCGCGCCCCATGCCGGCATCAAGCGGGGCCGACGACCGTGATACGGATATCGCCCACGCTGACGACCTGGCCGGCGCGGATCTTGGCGGTCTTGCGCAATTCCTTCTTGCCATCGACCTTCACCACGCCGCTATCGACCATGACCTTGCCTGCGCCACCGCTGTCGCATAAGCCGACCAGCTTCAGCAGCTGGTTCAGCTCGACGAACTCGGATGTTAAATCAAAGCTTACTTTTTGCATTGTATCCCTTATTGCAACGATGTGTTTTCAACACTGAATGACGGTGTCAACTAAGGTCATAGTTTACATGAAGCGAGGGGGAATGCAGGCTGAGCCTTAACTTTTGTTGGGCTGCGTCATCTCCAGGGGAACGATCCATGCACTGAATTGCTCTTCCGTCACAAAGCCCAGGGCCAGCGCCGCTTGCTTCAGGGTCGTGCCTTCGTGCTGGGCTTGCTTGGCGATTTGCGCCGCCTTGTCGTAGCCGATGTGCGGCGCCAGCGCCGTGACCAGCATCAAGGAGCGTTCCATCAGTTCGGCGATGCGACCACGGTTCGGCGCGATGCCGTGCGCGCAATGCTCATCGAAGCTGCGCATGCCGTCGCCGAGCAGGCGCGCGCTTTGCAGGAAGTTGTGTGCAATCAAGGGCTTGAAGACGTTCAGCTCGAAATTGCCCGAGGCGCCGCCTACCGTGATGGCCACGTCGTTGCCGAACACCTGGCAGCACAGCATGGTCAGCGCTTCGCACTGGGTGGGATTGACCTTGCCCGGCATGATGGAGCTGCCCGGCTCGTTTTCGGGGATGGTGATTTCGCCGAGGCCGGAACGGGGGCCGGACGCCATCCAGCGCACGTCGTTGGCGATTTTCATCAGGGCCGTGGCCAGGGTTTTCAAGGCGCCATGGGCGGCCACCAAGGCATCGTGGGCGGCCAGGGCGGCAAACTTGTTGCTGGCCGTTTCGAATGGCTGGCCCGTCAGGCGCGCCAGTTCCGCCGCAATGCGGCCGGCAAATTCCACGTGGGCATTCAAGCCCGTGCCGACAGCCGTGCCGCCGGCGGCCAGCTGCAGCAGCGGCGGCAACGAGGCGGTGATGATGTGTTCGGCGAAGTCCAGCTGCGCCACGTAGCCGGAAAATTCCTGGCCCAGGGTCAGCGGCGTCGCGTCCTGCAAATGGGTGCGGCCGATCTTGACGATGTCGGCAAATTCCGTGGCTTTCGCATCCAGGGTGGCGCGCAGCTGGCGCAGCGGCGGCAAGACCGTGTTGGCGACGGCCAGCGCCGCCGCCACGTGGATGGCGGTGGGAAAGATGTCGTTCGAGGACTGGCCCAGGTTGACGTCGTCGTTCGGGTGCAGCAGGCGCCCGGCGCCCCGCAAGCCGCCGATCAGCTCGGAACCGCGGTTGGCCAGCACTTCATTCATGTTCATATTGCTTTGCGTGCCCGAGCCCGTCTGCCAGACGGCCAGCGGGAATTCCGCGTCATGCTTGCCGGCCAGTACTTCATCGGCCGCCTGCGTGATGGCGACGGCTTTCTTGCCGTCCAGCAAGCCCAGATCCAGGTTGACGTGGGCGGCCGCGCGCTTGACGGTGGCCAGGGCGGCGATCAGTTCGGGCGGCATCTTTTCCGTGGAGATATGGAAGTGCTCGAGCGAGCGCTGCGTTTGCGCTCCCCACAGCCGGTCGGCGGGTACGTCGATCGGGCCAAAACTGTCGCGTTCGATTCTGCTACTCATGGCATCCCTTTCATCGATGGAGGTGGATCGAGTGTACTCCAGACGTCAAAAAGACACAGGATGATGCTGTATTGCATCATTTTTGCCCTGACCCATCTATATTTTTGCGATTTCCTGCCGTTAAAGACAGGCGAGTCCCCATTATTTATCCTGTTATCAAAGCGATCAGTTCATGCAGAGCAGCATCCTTCCCCGTTGGTCCCTGATCGCGTGCGCCGCCGCCAGCCTGGCCTTGCCGCCCGTTATGGCGGCCGAACTGGGCGAGCTGGCGGTGCAGTCGCACGTGGGCCAGCCTCTGCTGGCCGAAATCGAGCTGACGACCCTGGCGCCCGATGAGGCCAACGGCGTGGCCGTGCGCCTCGCCTCGCCCGATGTGTACCGGGGCGGCGGCATCGGCATGGACCCGGCGCTGCAAACCTTGACGATCAGCCCGTTTGAGCGCGGTGGACGCCACTATGTGCGCGTGGCCACGCGGCAAGCGATCCAGGCGGGCCATGTGCACCTGTATTTATTGCTGGGCAATGGCAATGGCGCCATCGTGCGCCTGGGCACCTTGTGGCTGACGCCGGCGCCGCCCGCCGCCGTGCCCGTCAGTGCGCCAGCCAGGTCAGCTATTCCGGTGCCCGCGCCTGTGCTCGCGCCTGCGCCGTTGCCGCGCGCCGTGCCTGGCATGCTGGCGCCCGACGCCGCCGCGCTGGCGGCCCGCGCGC
>NZ_JBWBYV010000051.1:0-53827 GCF_056174685.1 Janthinobacterium sp. BHSEK | reverse complement strand
GGTTCCTCGGGTTATGTGGAAACCTTTATTTTGCATGGCACCGTGACGCCGCTGGAGCTCATCGCGATATCGTTTCGTGGCAACGCGCCCATCTATGATGTGGCGTGGGTCCTGGGCACGCCTGTTTCTGTGCGCATCGGGCCATAGCGGCCGTTCACGGGTGCAGGCGTCAGCTGTGCCGCTCGTCCGGTATCTCCATGCCCCGCTGCCGCACGTATTCCAGGAACAGCCTTGCCCCCTTGGCCATGCGTGACGTGCCGTACACGGCATGGATGCTGGGATCGAGCTCCTTTGACGAAGTCAGCCGGTACGCCGTGCAGACGCGGCGCAAGGTGCCTGCAGCTACGGCCGGTTCCGCCAGCCAGCTGGCCAGGCGCACGATGCCGGCGCCTTCCAGGGCCGCCTGGAAGGTGGCGATGCCGGAAGTAAAGCGGAAACGGGGCTGCACCTGGTAGCGCACGTTGCGCGTAGCCGAGACGAAATGCCAGTCGCGCAGGATGCGGGGAGCCGAGTGCATGATGATGTCGTGGCCGGCCAGCTCTTCCGGTTCGTCCGGCGCGCCCATGCGGGCGATATAGCCGGGCGAGGCGTACATGTAGCGGCGGTAATTCCACAGGGGATAACCGATCAGCTCGCTCGACTGGGGGAAGGCGCCGCGGATGGCAAAGTCCAGCTTTTCCTGGATGGGGTCGATCGATTTGTCCGAGAAATGGATGTCCACCGACACATTCGGGTAGTCGCGCGAAAATTGCGCCACCACTTTCGGCAGGAAGCCCAGCGACAGGATTTCCGGCGCCGAGATGCGCACCCAGCCTTGCGGCGAGTTGCTCAATTCCGCCAATTGCTCTTCCGCCTCGGCCTGCGTTTCCAGCAAGTGCCTGGCCGACGCGTAATACGTTTCGCCGGCCGTCGTCAGGGTGAACTGCTTTTGCGTGCGCAGGATCAGCTCGGCGCCGATGGCGTCTTCGAGGAACTGGATGGCGCGCGTGACGGCCGACGGCGAGCGTCCCAGCATGCGCGCCGCGTGGATGAAGCTGCGCTTTTCCACCACGGTGCAAAAGGCGCGGATCTCCCACATCAGTTTCATCGACATCGCGTCACTCCCGGCAAAAGAGGCCAGTAGACCGCACGGGGCGCATTCCGTCAAGCGTTACGCCTGATTGCGTTTTCCGCAATTTGAAGTTGCATCGGAAAAAATGCCTGACGCCTATACTGCCGCTGTCGCCCATTCCCCACTGTCTATCATGCTGACCATCTCGCTGCTGTGTTTATTTGCCTTCTTTGCCGGCCTGATCGATGCCGCCGTGGGCGGGGGCGGGCTGATACAGCTGCCGGCCCTGTTCAACCTGATGCCGAACATGGCGTCGACCTCCCTGCTGGGCACGAATAAACTGGCGTCCGCCTGCGGCACCACATTTGCCGCCCGCTCCTTCGTTGGCAAGGTGCACATCCCCTGGCTGCTGGTGCTGCCCGCCGTGGCCAGCGCCTTCGTCATGTCCTTCATCGGCGCGGCCGCCGTGTCCTACGTACCGCAGCAGGTGGTGCGCCCCATGGTGCTGGTATTGATCATCATCATGGCGATTTATACCTTCATGAAGAAGGATTTCGGCACGACGCGCGAAGCGCGCCCCATCGGCCCCCGCGAACGCATCCTGGCCATCGTCATCGGCGGCGCCATCGGTTTTTATGACGGCCTGTTCGGGCCGGGCACGGGCAGCTTCCTGATTTTCCTGTTCATCCGCGTCTTCGGCTTCGATTTCATCCTCGCCTCGGCCTGTTCGAAACTGGTGAATATCGCCACCAACGTGGCCGCGCTGGCCTTCTTCATTCCCGCCGGCCACGTGGTCTACGCCGTGGCCGCACCGATGGCCGTGTGCAATATCCTGGGCGCCCTGACGGGTACCTGGATCGCCGTGCGCCGCGGCGCCGCCTTCGTGCGCATCCTCTTCCTCGTGCTGCTGGTGTTGCTGATCGTGAAATTGTCCTACGACATCTTCTTCAAGTAAGTTTTTGAACGACACTAGCCATGAAAACCATCCAGGGCGTGCTGTGGGACAACGATGGCGTGCTGGTCGATACCGAACAGCTGTTTTACGAAAGCAACCGCGACTTGCTCTTGCCTTATGGCATAGAGCTGACGCCGAAGCAATTCTTTGACTGGTTCCTGGACAATAACTACGGCGCCTGGCATCTGCTGCTGGGGCAGGGCCATGCCATCGAACTGGTCGAGCGCCTGCGCGCCGAGCGCACCGTGCTGTTTGCGCAACGCCTGCGCCAGGCGCGCCAGCTGGCCATCCCCGGCATCGCACCGGTGCTGGCGGCGCTGCGCCCGCACGTGGCCATGGGCGTCGTCACCAGCGCCTATGAGCAACACTTCCGCATCAGCCATGCGGCCACGGGCTTGCTCAGCCATTTCGACTTCGTGCTGACGCGCGAAATGTATGGCGAAAGCAAACCGGCGCCCGACGGCTACCAGCTGGGCTTGCAGCGCCTGGGCCTGGCCGCCGCCGACTGCGTGGCCGTGGAAGACTCGCCGCGCGGCTTGCGCGCCGCGAATGCGGCCGGGCTGGAATGCATCGTCGTGCGCAATCCCATGAACCGTCACCACGCGTTTGACGAAGCGTTTTGCGTGGTCGATTCCAACGCCGAGCTGGGCGAAGTGCTGGCCTCGTTCGTGCCCGGCATGGCGCCAGCGCGGCGGCAATTAGAGGCCTTCCTCTGATCCGTCTTGCCGGCATGCCATTACAATTGCCTATCGCATTCACCGGCACCGTTCCACGATGACCCTCCCGCAACTGCACTTTGCCCACGCCAACAGCTATCCTGCCGGCACCTACCGCAAGCTGTTCGGCTTGCTGGGCCAGCACTACACCGTGCAGGCGCTCGACATGCATGCGCACGACCCGGATTACCCCGTCAGCACGGGCTGGCCCGAGCTGGTGCGCGAGTACATCGACGAGCTGGAGCGCCGCTACAGCGCGCCCGTGATCCTCGTCGGCCATTCGCTGGGCGGCATGCTCAGCGTGATGGTGGCCAAGCAGCGGCCGGACCTGGTGCGCTGCGTGGTCTTGCTCGATTCGCCCGTGGTGGCGGGCTGGCGCGCCTTGCTGGTACGCCTGGCGCGCAACACGGCGCTGGGCGAGCGGTTTTCACCCTCGCGTTTTTCCGCCCGGCGGCGCAAGCTGTGGCCCGATGCGCAAGCCGCGTATGAACACTTCGCGGCCAAGGACATGTTCGCCATCTGGGCCCCGCAAGTCTTGCGCGACTACATCGACAGCGGCCTGGTCCCCCATCCGGAGGGGGTGCAGCTGCGTTTTACGCGCGAAGTGGAAACGCAGGTCTACCGCAGCCTGCCGCACCATATCGGCGGCCTCGTCAAGGATGGTTTGCCGGTGCCCATCGGCTTTATCGGCGGCACGGAATCGGTGGAATGCCGCCAGGCGGGCTTGACGGCCACGCGCAAGCTGGTCGGCAAGTTTTTCCGCCAAGTGCCGGGCGGCCATCTATTTCCCATGGAAAACCCGGAACTGACGGCGCAAGTGGTGCGCGAGATGATCACGGCATTGTTGGCGAAACAATAGCCTTCCGCCAAGGATTTTCAGGGGATGGGGGCCAGCAGCGGCGGATTTTCGCGTAAAATCCTGCCATTCGGGCCGCGCCTGCACCTGGCGCGCCGCCCCAGCCATTCGATATTCTAGAAAGATACCCCTGCGATGACGATTAAAAGCGATAAATGGATACGCCGCATGGCGGAAACAACGGGCATGATCGAGCCGTTCGAACCGGGCCAGGTCAAGGAACGCGACGGCAACCGCATCGTTTCCTACGGCACTTCCAGCTATGGCTATGACATCCGCTGCGCCGACGAGTTCAAGTTGTTTACCAACATTAACACCACCATCGTCGACCCGAAGGATTTTGACGCGAATAACTTCGTCGACGTATCGGGCAAGGGCTATTGCATCATCCCGCCGAATTCGTTCGCGCTGGCCCGCACGGTCGAGTATTTCCGCATTCCCCGCAACGTCTTGACGATTTGCCTGGGCAAGAGCACGTATGCACGTTGCGGCATCATCGTCAACGTCACCCCGTTCGAACCGGAATGGGAAGGCTATGTGACCCTGGAGTTTTCGAATACGACACCGTTGCCAGCGAAAATCTATGCCAACGAAGGCGTGGCGCAAGTGCTGTTCTTCGAATCCGACGAAGTGTGCGAAACCTCGTACAAGGACCGCGGCGGCAAGTACCAGGGCCAGGTGGGCGTGACCCTGCCGAAGACCTGATGATTGCTTGAACGGGCGGGGCGCCAGTCCTGCTCTAACATTGTTTCAGCAGCCACGCCTTCAGCGCCGTTGACGGCTGGTACAGGGGAACATGGCCGCGCAGCAAGATTTGCGCGCTGCGCCGGTAGGCCGCGCCGTCGATGGCGATGTTGCCAGTCGCCCCGTCCTGGCGCGCCACGATGGTGGTATCCAGGATGCCGGCCGGGTTGGCTATGCCCAGTTCAATCTCCGTATCGGTCTGCCCGACAGGCGGCAAGCCGCTTGCCAGCGCATGCGCCACCGTGCCCGGTATCAGGCAGGCGGCCGCCAGGCAGCAGCCGCCCGAAACGGCCAGCGAGGCGTGGCCCGATTGCGGCGTGAAGTAACGCACCGCAATATTTCCCTCTCCCACGGCTGGTCCCACGATGCAGAACTTGGGGATGGTTTCGCTGCGTTCCAGCTCTTCCAAGGTCATCAACCGGCCATCGCGCTTGCGCAAGCCCATCAGCAGTCCCGCCGCGCTCCACACCTGGCGGATCGCCTGCATGAACGCGGTATCCGCTTCCAGTTCCGCGATGGACTCGTGCGCCGTCTTGCCGAACTGGCTCGCCAGCGCGATGACCATGGGCACGGCCACGTCCACGCACGAGACCGCATAGCCGTGCACCACATCCTGCGCATTGCCTGTTGGTAGTAATTTGCCCGTCTTGGCGCCGGCCGGCTGCCGCAGGAACAGGTCCACGCGGGGGAAGCTGCCGGTCACGCCAGGAATGCTGGCGGCCGTAAAGCTGCCATCGAGTTCGCGCGCCATGCGCGAGGTGGTGATGACGCCCGTGTTGGTGTTGCGGATATCGACGTCGTGCGCGCCGATGGCCAGGGCCTCGATCACGCCGCTGTCCAGTCCCCACAGTTGCAGCGCGGACGACATATTGCCGCAGTTCACGCTCCAGTCGATATCGCCGTGCTCGCCCGCCAGCTGCGCCAGGGCGCTGACCAGGCGCGGCTGGCCCGCATGCTGTTCCACCCCGGCGAGGAAGACCTTGTTGCTGGTGGGCGCGCCCCGTCCCAGGCCCGTGATTTGCCGGTTGCCCGGCTGCCGGCCGGACTGGGGCGCACCCATCAGGTGGCGCAGCAATTCCTCGCGCAGCGTCTGTTCGGCCGGCACGGAAGCTGCATGTAAGACCAGGCCCGTCGATGTGCCGCCGCGCATGTGGTGGACAGGAAACTCGATCATGCCGCAGCGCAGGCGGGGCACGAGGTCGGGCAGGGCGGGCAGCAGGGGCGTCATCATCATGGATCGTGGTCAAGGCAGGAAGCGCCAGTGTGCCAGTTTTTCTTGCTGGTGTGCAATCGGATGGTGTGCGCGGCGTCTTTACATGCCTTTACCCGCCTTTACACTTGCCGCCCTGTATTGAGTACCTTGCGCGCCGATAATAAGGTATTGAATGATCAAGGAGGCAGTATGGTAGCGGCAATCGGTTCAGGCAGCGCAGTCGGTACAGTCGGTGCGGCCGCCAGCGCCAGTGCGGGCAGCAGTGCGCAGATCGCGGCGCTGCAAAAGCAGATCACGGCGGCGCAAAAGCAGTTGACGGAGTCACAGAAGGGCGAGCAGACGGAGGCGTCGCAAAAGCTGCAGCAGCAGCTGGCGCAGCAAATCCAGGCCTTGCAGGCGCAAATTGCTCAGTTGCAAGCTGCTGCCGCGCAGCAGGCGGCGCAAGACGATTCTCAGGCGGCCAGCAGCGCCGAGTCGGCGTCCAGTCCCGCCAGGTCAAGCGCGTCGACCCTGGGCAGCATCATCGATACCCAGGCGTAGGCAGGTCGCCGGCAATTCCCGTCGGCAGGCTCGCGGCAGCTCAGCCTGGCGTTTTGACGGGCAACAACATTTCCACGCACAGCCCGCCACCGCTGCGCAAGCTGGCGCCGATGCGGCCGCCATGGGCGCCGATGACGTGCTGGGCGATGGCCAGGCCCAGGCCGTGGCCGTCCGTGCTGTGCTGGGTGTTGCTGGCGCGGAAGAAGGGTTCAAAAATGCTGGCCAGGTCGGCGCTGGCCACGCCGGGGCCGCGGTCCAGCACGGCGATGCGCAGCAGATCCTGCCTGCCGTCATGCAGGCGCGACAGCTTTACTTCCACCGTGCCGCCATCGGGACTATGCTTGACGGCATTGCGCACCACGTTCTCCACGGCGCGCGCCAGCAGTTCGGGCCGGCCCGTGACAGCGGCGTCGGCGCTGGCTGCGTCGCCCTCCAGGGCGATGTCCACCTGGCGCGCCTTCGCTTCGTAGCGGGCGTCTTCCAGAATGTCGTGCAGCAGCTCGGCAATGTCGACGTCTTCGCTGAGCGGGGAGCCGGCACCGGCTTCCAGCCGCGACAGGGTCAGCAGCTCGCCGATCAGCTTGTCCATGCGTTCGCTTTCGCGTTCGATGCGCTGCATCGAGGCGTCCATCTTGTCCGGCTGCTGGTGCGCCAGGCCGATGGCGGCCTGCAGGCGCGCCAGCGGCGAGCGCAGTTCGTGCGACACGTCATGCAGCAAGCGCGTCTGGCTCTCCATGAGATGGCGCAAACGGCCCGTCATGCGGTCGAAATCGCGGCCCAGGTCCGTCAACTCGTCGCCGCGCTTGCCGCTGGCGTGAAAACGGGGCGCCAGGTTGCCGTGCGAGGCGGCCTCGAACGCCTGCCGCAGGTCGCGGATGGGGCGCGCAAAATACCAGGCCAGCAAGAAGGCGAACAGCAGGCTGGCGGCGATGGCGGCGCCGAGGGGAATGAAGGTGCGGTAGGGAGTGTCCATGCGCGGGCCGGGCGGCATGCCGCGGCCGAATTCGCCGCGTGGCGGCGCAGTGCCCGCTTCGCTGGGCCGTGGACCGGGTCCCATGGCGCGCGGGCCGCTCAGGGTGACGGCATTGAGGGTGTCGCGCGCGGCGCCTGCCTCGGCATTGCGGAAGCGTTCGGACGAGGGCAGGAACAGCAGATAGCGCTGGCCGTCGCTGCCGGTGACCGTGCGCACGACGGGATGGGGCTGGCTCTGCTCCAGCATGGCGCGCGCCTTGCTCAGCATGGCGGGATGCACCGCGCGGCCCATCAGTTCGTGTCCGCGCGCATCGACGGCAAACACGCGCATGCGCTCGAGCTTGCCCAGAAATTGCCGCAAGGCCTCGCTGCCGCCCGCTTCCAGGGTGGCGCTGGCGGCCTCGATGATCATTTGCGCGGGCGGACTGGTGTCGATGTCGAGCGCCCGCTCCTGCTGCGCCGCCCGGTTTTTCAGCCAGAACGTGCCGCCGATGCCGATGGTGGCCGTCACCTGCGCCAGCATGATGCACAGAAAGAACTTCCAGAACAGGCGCCCCACGCTTACTCCTTGATCAGCTGGTAGCCGAGACGGTACACGGTCTGCAGGCAGGAGCGGCCGTCGGCCAGGGTGCCCAGTTTGCGGCGCAGGCTGCTCAAGTGCACGTCGATATTGCGGTCGAAGCGGGCCATGGGCCGGCCCAGGCCCAGTTCGGACAGTTGATTCTTGCTCACGGGCTTGCCGGCATGGCGCACCAGCACTTCCAGCAGGTTGAATTCCGTGCTCGTCAGCTCCAGGTGCGTGCCGGCCCAGGAAACGCGGCGCTGTTCCGGCCACATCGTCAATTGCCCCACGGTCAGCGGCGCCATGCCCGAGTTGTCGTGCGGCGCCGCCTGCGAACGGCGCAGGATGGCGCGGATGCGCGCCGTCAGCTCGCGCGGCGTGCACGGTTTCGTGACGTAATCGTCGGCGCCCAGCTCCAGCCCCACGATGCGGTCCGTGTCGTCGCCGCGCGCCGTCAGCATCAGGATGGGCAGGTTGCTGCCGGCGCGGATGCGGCGCAGGGTTTCCAGGCCATTCATGCGCGGCATCATGACGTCGAGGATGGCGATGGCGTACAGGCCCGTCAGCGCTTCGGCCGCGCCGCTTTCGCCGTCATGCACGGCGCGGGCGTCAAAACCTTCCTGCGTCAGGTATTCCTGGAACATGCCGACCAGTTCCACGTCGTCATCGATTAACAAAACCTTGCTCATGCCTGTGCTTTTTCGGGTGAATATCGCCCGATGATAGCAGTCAACAGGGGCGCTTCAGGGCCCTTTTACCCGCTTTTACATACGTCCGCTTACATTTGCGCAGCTTCCTTTACACGCTTTTACGCGGCCCTAACGTTGCTTTACACGCCAGACGCCGACAATCAGGGCTGATCGCCACGAAAGGAAAGCCCGATGAAACACCTGAGTATTGTCCTGTCCCTGTTGCTGCTGTCCGCCTGCAGCATGCCGCTGGTCGCCCTGGCCCAGCAGGAATTCGCCCCGGACGGCCCGCCGCCGCGCGCCATGCCGGGGCCGCCGCCGTTCCTGCACGGCATCGCGCTGAGCGAAGCGCAGCAGGACAAGGTCTTCGCCGCCACCTACGCCCAGGCACCCTTGCTGCGGGAACAGGAAAAGATCGCCTTCCAGGCCCACGCGCAGCTGCGCGCGCTGGCCGCATCCGATGCCTACGACGATGCCAAGGCCAGCGCGCTGGCCAGCACGGCGGCGCAAGCCCTGGCGGCGATCAGCTTGCAGCAGGCGCGGCTGGAGCAGCAATTGCTGGCCGTGCTGACGCCGGAACAGCGCAAGCAGGCGCGGCAGCGGCGCGACAGCCGCCAGGGTCCGCGCGACCTCCAGCGCTCCGAGTAAGCGGCAGGCGCGAACACAGGGAGAGTCAGCATGCGCATCCATGCCTTGCGTCCGGGCAGCAGCTTGCAGGCGCTCTCGCGCCATGCGACACAGGCGCTGTTCCTGTGCGCCAGCCTGAGCCCCGCCTTGGCGGGCTTGCCCCACTTGATGGAGTATGTATGGAATTACATGATCACGGTCTGGCATCCGACCTCGAAATGATGCGGCAGGCGGCCGAGCGGCGGCAAGTCCTGCGCTGGCTGCTGGCCGGCGCCGCCACCTTGCCTTTGATGAGCTGCGGCGGCGGGTCGGACCCCAGCGGCGCGGCCGCAGGCAGCGGTGCCGCTGCGGGCGCGACACCCAGCACGGGCGCCTGCACGGTGATTCCCGAGGAAACGGGCGGGCCGTATCCGGCCGACGGCACGAACACGCATGGCGGCAGCATCATCAACGTGCTGAACCAGTCGGGCGTGGTGCGCAGCGATATCCGCGCCAGTTTCAACGGCGCCACGGGCGTGGCGGCGGGCGTGCCGCTCACCATCAAATTGCAGCTGCTCAATGCCAGCGGCGGCTGCGCCAGCCTGGCTGGCTATGCCGTCTACCTGTGGCATTGCGACCGCGAAGGCCTGTATTCGCTGTATTCGAGCGGCGTGACGGCGCAAAATTACCTGCGCGGCGTGCAGGAAACGGATAGCGCCGGCAACCTTTCCTTTACGACCATCTTTCCCGGCTGTTACGCGGGGCGCATGCCGCATGTGCATGTCGAGGTCTATCCCAGCCTGGCCAAGGCGGCCAGCGCCGCGAGCCGCATCAAGACCTCGCAGTTTACCTTCCCGATGGCAACGTTGAACGAGGCCTATACGGCCAGCGGCTACACGGCCAGCGTGCGCAACCTGGCGCAGATCAGCTATGCCGCCGACAATGTCTTCAGCGACGGCACCAGCCTGCAGATGGCCACCGTGACGGGCAACGCCACGGATGGCTACGTCGTCACCCTGACGATCGCCGTGAACGGTTAAGCTGCCGTCATGAAACCCAGGTCGCGCCGGCTGAAGTTGCCGATGTTCGGGAAGACCTCGGCCAGTTGGCTGTCGGCCACGCCGAACCACTTGGCCAGGGTGGCGCCATACTGGTCGACGGAGGTGGTCGGCAGCAGGGCGCCGGAACCGACGTCCAGCTCATGGCCCACGCCCGTGACGGGGAAGGCGCCGTAGATGTCGCGGCCCTTCACGGCGCCGCCCACGACAAAGTGGTGGGCGCCCCAGCCGTGATCCGTGCCGTCGCCGTTGCTGCTGAAGGTGCGGCCGAAGTCCGACGCCGTAAACGTCGTCACCTGGCGCCGCAGGTCGGCGCCCTGCAGGGCCGCCAGGGTCGTGTCGAAGTAGGCGAGCGCATGGGCCAGGCGCGCCATCAGGTCGGCGTGCAGCACTTTTTGCCTGTCATGCGTGTCGAAGCTGCCCAGGGTCACATAAAACACTTGCCGTTTCGCCCCCAGGGGGCCGCGTCCGCCGATGATGCGCGCCACCGTCTGCAATTGCACGGCCAGCGGATTGACGCCGGATACGCCCGTGTTCGGATTGACATAGGGCGGGGGATTGGGCACGCCGCCCGCGCCGGCCGCCAGCATGGCGCCGCTGAGGATGCTCTGGCTGGAAATGGCGCGCTGGACCACGGCCACGTGTTCCTGTTCGATCAGATCGCTGCCCGCATCGTTGATGATGGCTTGCAGCGCGCCCGCGCCGCCCGTGCTGCCATACAGGCTGCCGCTCAGGCCGCGGATCGGCACGGCGCCCGACTGGCCCACCTGGAACTGGCGCACCTGGCGCCCGCTGAGGAAGACGGTATTGCCCGCGGCGGAAATGGCCGTGAACATGGCATTCGTATTGCCCGCGCCGGCCACGTCGCCGATGCGCCCGCCCCAGCCCGTGCTGGCCCCTTCCGGCGAACCCGATTGCCACGTCGATTGCTGGTCGTTGTGCGAAAACAGCTTGGGCGGCAAGGCCACGCTGCCGGCCTTGTACTGCGCCAGGGTGGCGGGCTGGATCAGGGTGCCGACATTGGCCACGACGGCGGCGCGGCCATTGTCGAACAGGTCTTTCAGGGGCGCCAGCTGGGGATGCAGGGCGAAGGCGCGGCCCGTTTGCGCAGTGGCGGGCACGATGGGCAAGACGCCGCCCGTCTCGCCCACGCCGGGCAGATGGATGGAGTCGGCGGCGCCCGTGTTGCGCAGGCGCGTGTATTCACTCCATGACGTGGGATCGGTGGCCAGCACCGTGTTGAAGGCGTCGTTGCCGCCTGCCATGAACAGGCAAACCATGGCCTTGTAGTCGCCTGCCGATTGCGCGGCGGCATTGCCCATGGCGGCCAGATTCATGGCGAACGGCGCGGCCGTGGTGCCGGCCAGGCTCAGCATGGAACCGAGGAAGCGGCGGCGGGAAAAGGGGAAGTTTTGCATGTGATCACTCTTATTTTTGTACCAGGTAGGCCGGCGAGGCCATGGTCAGGAAAATGGCCAGCTTGACGCGGTTGGCCTGGGCCGTGGCGACCTGCGCGGCATTGCTGGCCGTGGCTGCGGGGATGCTGATGCCATTGACGGCCGTCAGGATTTGCCCGCGCAGCCTGGCGGGCATGCTGCCATGCATCAGGAGCAGATCGATGCGGTCGAGCAGGGCGCCCGTGTCGGCGGCCAGTGCCAGTTCGCGCGTGTAGTCGGGCTTGACTTCACGGCCATCGCCGACACCGCTATTGATGGCTTCCTGCATGAAGTTCAGATAGCCGGTCACCGATGGTTCCGCCGTGATTTGCAGTTCCGGCGCCACCAGGCCAGCGCTGGCCAGGGCGGAATTGGGCGGCGTATAGGCGGGGCGGAAAAAATTGAACACGGACGGCGGATTCAAGGGGTTCTGGCCCAGACCGCTCAGTGGGTCGTCCAGATAATAGATGCGGTAGCGCCCGCTGGTCGCTTTTGCATCGAAGGCGCGCATCCAGCCGGCCAGGCGCAGCAGTGGCTCACGCAGCTTGCCGGTGCGCAAAGTGGTGCCGCTTGCGGCCAGCGCCTCCGGATCGAGCAGCACGGCGCGGATGACGGCTTGCATGTCGCCGCGCACCCCGCTGCCATTGTTGGCAAACGCGGCGGCCACACGGCCCACGTAGGCTGGGCTGGGATTGCTGCTGACCAGGCGCTGGATCAGCTGGCGGCCAAAGAACGGTCCCGCATTGGGATGGTTGAACAGCGTGTCGAGCGCCAGCTTCAGGTCGGCCTGCCCGCTGCTGGCGCCGGAGATGCTCTGGCCCAGGAAACGCTTGTCGCCGCTGGAATGGAAGGCCGCGTAGTTCTGCATCGGCTTCCAGTCGCGGTCGGGATCGGCCGTACCGCCATAGAAGCGTGTGGCGCTCTGGTCCGGACCGGCCCAGCTCCAACCCGTAAAGACGCGCGCCAGGCCCGCCACGTCGTCGCGCGTGTAGGTGTCGATGGGCTTGCCACCGGACAGTTTCAGGCTGCCATCCGCATTCAGCTGGTACAGGCCGATGCTAAACAGCTGCATCACTTCGCGGGCGAAGTTTTCATCGGGTGTGCGCGTGGCCGATTCCTTCTGGTTGCGCAGGTGGGACAGGTACAGTCCCATCATCGGATGCAGGGCCACGCCTTCCAGCAGGTCGCGGAAGTTGCCAAAAGCATGCTGGCCCAGCATGTCGTAGTAGCTGGCCACGCCACGCAGCTGCGGCTGCACGGACTCGTTTTGCATGGAAATGACGAAGATTTCGGACAGGGCAAAGGCCATCCGCTGGCGCAATTGGTCCTCGCCGCGGATGCCTTGTTGCCAGAACGTTTCATAGAACGTCCTTAAACTGGTGCGTTCCCCGCCGGCAGCCTGCGCCGCCAGCATGGCGTCGATATATTTCCGATGCAAGGTTTGTGGCTTGGAAAACTGTGCGCGGAACCAGGCGTCGCTGTCGCTGGCGGCGAGCGCCTCGATGGCGGCCATGTCCGGTCCGAACGTGGCGCGGCCCAGGTAGCGCGATGCCTGCTGGCGCGTGAAGGTGGTGGCCGCCTGGCCGGCCGGGGGCGTGGTCAGGGGCGGCGGCGCGATGGTGTCGCCGGGCGTGCTGCCGGGAGCTGCCGGATCGCCGGGGGCGGTGGTCGCTGGCGGCACGACCGAGATGTCCGGGCTCTGGGTGGAGCCGGTCTTGCTGTCGCCGCCACCGCCGCAGGCGGAAAGCAGGCTGAACAAAGTGACGGCCAGCAAACGGCGCAAAGTAGAGTCAGTCATTTAGTTTCTTTCAAGCAATCAAATTCTAGCCGCTTAATTGTAGGGCTTAACTACCAAAATCCTGTTTTCAATTAAGTATTTACGTGTTGGCCACGTTTATTTTTGCCGGCCGTTGGCATGGTGTTGAGATTGTTTTCGAAGCGGTAGCGCGAACTTTATTTTTTAAAAATAGAAAATATTTTTTGCCGTTCGCGGGCATTGTGGCGGATAGGCGACGTAATCATTCCTGCCAATTAAGCTTGTTTGAAAGCTCATCTTGACAACGAAACTCGCTTCGCCGGAAACCATGGTTTTTATCGCATCGGCGAAACGGCGTTCGCCGTCGCGTCCCGTTCTTCTCCCGCGCCCGGCTGGCATGGCCCTTGCGTCAGGGAGGCATGGGCCACCCCGCCCGTCTTTCACCGGAGCTTGCCATGACCAGCCGTCTGCTCGCCTATCGTCCCGAAATGGAATTGCCTGAGGCGCCCGGCATGCTGCCGCTGCAGCAGGAAGATGAGCTGGCCTTGGCGGCGCAATTGCTGGAGTTGCAGGCGCCATCCCAGTTCGATGCTTTCCTGGGGCACCAGCTGGACGCCACCGCGGCGGGCCAGCAGGTGCGCGGCACGCCGCTGGAAGGGCCGTTGCGCCAGTTGCTGGGCAAGGTGGTGGCGCCCCTGCTGCCCTTGCATGGCGGTTCGCCGCAGGCGCTCAAGCGGCGCGCCGCAGGCATCTTCGGCATGGAATTGGAAGGATTGAGCCCGGAAGACAAGGAATTCGAACTGGCGCGCCAGGTCGTGCATCTGATCGACGCCGTCAATACGGCGCTGGCGCAGGATGCCGGCACGGGCGCGCGCGCGCCCAGGGCGCAGGTGGAAACGGCCCTGTTGCAAGTGGCACGTACCGTGGCGCCAGGCTTGCTCAGGCAGGCGGCACAAACGCCAGGACGGGCCGGTGGCCGCTGGCGCCGCGAGGGCGGGCACATCGTCGTGCTCGATTGTTAGCCGGACGGCCAGTTCGTCCGGCACTGTAGTGTCAACCGAGGTGCTAACTTTTAGGAGCTCATCATGCATGACTTAGATCGTACGACCCTGGAATACGGCCAGGAGATGTCCGGCTTTGAAGCGGAACAGTTCGAGTTTGGCCAGGGCGAGTGGAGCGGCGAGGGCGGCGCGAACGCCATGTTTTCCGAAGCCGAGGAGATGGAACTTGCCAATGAACTGCTGTCGGTCAGCAATGAAGCCGAACTGGAACAGTTTCTTGGCAATTTCCTGCGCAAGGCCGCCTCGGTGGCGGGCGGCATCATCAAGTCGCCCGTGGGCCAGGCCGTCGGCGGCGTGCTCAAGGGCGTGGCGAAAAAAGCGATTCCCCTGGCCGGCGGCGCCATCGGCGGCTATTTCGGCGGCCCGCTGGGGGCCAAGATCGGCAGCGGCCTGGCCTCGGCGGCTGGCAATGCGCTGGGGCTGGAAGCGGAAGCCTCATCGAACGAAGACCGCGAATTCGAGGGCGCCAAGCAGTTCGTGCGCCTGGCCGCCGACACCGTCAACCGCGCCGCGCAGGCACGCGGCTCGGGCGACCCGCGCGCCATCGCCCAGGCGGCCGCCAGCGCGGCGGCGCGCCAGTTCGCGCCTGGCTTGCTGGGACGCCCCGGCAGCCAGGTCGCCACGCAGAACGGCAGCGGCGCCGCTGCGGGCGGCGCCATGGCGCAGGGTGGCGCGGCAAGGGGCTCGGCGGGCATGCGCCCGTCCAGCGGGCGCTGGGCGCGCCAGGGCCACAAAATCGTCCTGTACGGCGTCTGACATCATGGCCATCGGCGCTTATGCTGCCTGGATGCTGGCGCAGGAGGCGCGCTCGCTGCTGACGCGGCTGGCGCGGCTGGAGCCGTTCGCGCTGATCGAGCCGACGGTGCTGGCGGCCGCCCTGATGCCCAGCGCCCAGTCGGCCATCGAAAGCCAGCTGGTGCAGGGACGGCGCGCATTGCGGCGCATGGTGGCCCAGTTCCAGCGCTGGCTGCGGCGCGAGCACGCCGATGGGGCCAGCATGGCCACCGCCGCTGAGGCGCAGCGCCGCTTCACCTTCCTGCGCCTGAAATTCAATGCCGCGCTGACCCAGTTCGACCTGTTCAACGAGGTCATCACGCAGCGCAGCGAGCACAAGACGGGCGTCTGGCTGGCCGGGCTCGACATCGTTGCCGCCGACGCGCTGGCGCTGCCCGGCAATGTGTACCAGGCGCCGCCCGTGATCTGCTACCTGGACCGGGGGCCGGGCGCGGCCATCCGCCGCGCGCGCACGCGCCTGCCGGGCGGCGGCGACAATCCCGTCGCCATCATCCGCCTGCCGCGCGAACGCATGATCGGCAGCAGCATCGCCTCGTCGCTGGTGCACGAGGTGGGCCACCAGGGCGCCGCGCTGCTGGACCTGGTGGCGTCCTTGCGGCCCGTGCTGCAAGCCATGCAGCATGGCGGCAGCGGTCTGGTGCACGTGTGGCAGCTGTGGGAACGGTGGATTTCCGAGATCGTGGCCGATTTCTGGTCCCTGGCGCGGGTCGGCGTGGCCGCCACCCTGGGCCTGATCGGCGTGGTCAGCCTGCCACGCGTGTTTGTCTTCCGCCTCAATATCGACGATCCCCATCCGGTGCCATGGCTGCGGGTGCGCCTGAGCTGCGCCATGGGGCGGGCCTTGTATCCGCATCCGCAATGGGACCGGCTGGAGCAGCTGTGGCTGTCGTACTACCCGCTGACGGGCCTGCCGCCAGCCCGGCAGCGGCTGCTGGAACAGCTGCAGGCCAGCATGGCGGCCCTGGTGGGCTTGCTGGTGCAGCACCGGCCGCCCGCCTTGCGCGGCGGCTCGCTGGTCGAAGCCATGGCCGTGCACACACGCCAGCCGGCCATGCTGGCGCAGCTGTTTCGCAGCTGGACCCTGGCGCCGGCGCAGATGTACCAGGCCGCGCCGACCCTGGTGTTCGCCGTGCTGGGCCAGGCGCGAGCCAGCGGCATCCTGAGTCCGGAAGACGAAAGCGAGCTGCTGGGGCGTTTGCTGACCCATTGGGCCCTGCGCAGCACCCTGGACACGTCGGAGCTGTGCGCCGACGTCGTGCGGCATGGCCGCCAGTCCGGCAGGCCGCTGCCGCCCCTGGCATCCCGTTTGATTATCCATTGAGGAGAATGACATGAGCAGCAAGATGAGCAGCAAAAGCAGAGGGGTGGGCCAGGCGGGCCCGAAACACCAGGGCGGCAGCATCGCTGTCACCGTACACGAGCAGGAAAGCGGAGCCATGGTCGTCAATGCCGCCATCAGCCTGTACCGGGGGGCCGAGGCGGATTGCCATCTGTTCAATGCCGCCACCTGGGTGCCCGATCCCGCCATGCTGGTGGGCGTGCGCTGGACGGATGGGCGTGGCAGCACCGTGTTTGCCGACTTGATGACGGGCAGTTACGTGGGGGTGTATGGCAATTTCCCCGCCACGGCGCCCCAGTGCGTGACGGTGCAGGCCGGCTGCAGCGCCGTGCTGTGCTTCAAGCCCCAGCTCAATCCGCAGGTGGCGCTGGCGTTTGAAACGGCCGACTGCCATCCCAGCGACTGTCAGTTCGGTAGGGTCGGCGACCGCGCCATCGCCACCGTCTCGTTTGACGGCGATCAGAGCGCCGACGGGCGCGACCAGGTGCAAGTGCTGGCCGCCGCGCCGTGGGTGCCCATGCGCGGTACGGCGAATGCGTTTTCCACGCCCGTGCGGCGCGCCGGCATGCACCGCTTCATGGGACAGATGATGCTGGCGCAGCGCCCCGAACTGCGCAGCGCCTTGCCCGTGCCGGAAGGGCTGAGCCCGAACGCCATGCTGGCCGTGGACGCGGAATACGAGACGGAAGAGCGCCAGCCGCAGCCCATCACCGGCAACGTGGGCGTATCGCTGACGCGCACGGAAACGGAGCCGACGGAAGACTTGCCGCTGTGGACCTTGATACGCAACAGTACCGAGGCGATGTCGTTTACCAATTATCTGCATTTCATGGACAGTCTGTTTTGCGGCGACCTGGCCAGTGTACGGGGCTTCGAGCAGGAGCGCTTCGTGAAAAAGGCCGACATGTTCCAGCAGCTCAAGCAGCGCCGCGCGCTGCCGTTTTCCGATGCCGATTCCTACCGCGTGCTGAAAGTGGCGACGGAAGCGTTCGTGATGGTCAATTGCGGCGTGCTGAACCAGCCGCTGGCCTTCAATCCGGCCGAGGACAACGCCTACCTGGACCGGCGCGACATACCGCAAGGACGCGACCTGGAAACCGTGCTGCGCAACGATTACCTGGAAAACATCGACGGCTTCCAGACCTTGCCCTACCTGGCCGTGATCCGCCGCAAGCTGCCCGATATCCCCATCAGCATCCCGCGAGGCCAGGAAGGCGAAGTCGACCTGTGCTTTGGCATCATCCAGGAAAAGCTGGCCAATCCTTGCCTGCTGGAACTGATCTGGTCGTACTGGCACGAAGAGGGCATGCTGGTGCAGACCATGAACGCCATCGCGCAGCGCTTCCAGAACCTGCGCTCGCCCGGCAACCATCTCGATCCTTTGTCGAACACGGAAATCGACATGCTGCGTCCGTTGAATAATTTACTGTGGGGATACACGCAGGATGAACAGCATCGGCTGACCGTGATGCGCCGGAACTATGAGTATGACCATCACTACGGTGTGCGCCTGGACGGCAAGGCAGTGCAGCACTTCCGGCCAGCCGACAGCCGCTCCAAATTCCTGGAGGCTTTCCACCACTTGCTGCGCCTGCTGACCTCGTTCTACAAGCAGGATGACGACACCACCGTGAAGGCGGACGCCTTCCCCGTGCTCAATGCATTGAAGGAAATCCACCTGATCCTGTCGCAGGGCGCGCACAACCAGTTCGGCGATTTGCCGTCGACGGCGCGCATCGAGATGCTGATGCAGCAATGGATGCTGGCGCGCCCCGAGTTCCGTGAATTCTTGCCTACGCGCGTGATGGTCGCGTATCCGGAACCGTGGATGGACCGGGTCGACGCCATGAAGAAACTGCAGGGCTGGACGGACACGAGCGTCATGCATTTCCGTAACCTGGCCATCTTCGGCGAGCAATTGCTGCTGTCTGTGCGCTACGGCAACTGGAGCGATATCTATGAACCCACGCAGGCATTCAACTGGGCGCGCTTCTGGCGGCCGCAAGTGCAGGGCTATATCCATGGCTACCGCGCCGCCACCGGGGTCGATTTGTCCGTCGACAGCAGCGACCCGGTGGTCGAATCGACGATGCCTTCGGTGTTGCTGCGCCAGCGCCTGAGCCAGCAGCTGCGCAGCGTCTAGGGCGGGGGCGGGGCGCGTGCATGCTCGACTTTACCAGTGCCCTGTACCTGGGCATGCGTCATCCGGCGGCCTCGCTGGCGCCGTGGAGCAGCCTGACCCTGGGCCAGCCGGCCGCGCTGCGGGAGCCGCCGGGCGCGCAAGCGCTGGCCGCGGCCCTGGCTGCGCTGCAAGGCTGCGAGGCCGCCTGCGTGCTGCCGTCGACCTTGCACCTGTTCTGGGACCTGTTCGGCATGCTGGCGGCCGAGCGGCTGGTGATCCTCGTCGATGGCGGCAGCTACGCCATCGCGCGCTGGGGCGCGGAGCGGGCGCAGGCGCTGGGTTTGCCGCTGCGCATGTTTCCCAGTGGCGAGATGGACGCGCTACGGCGCCTGGTGGCGGCCTGGGGCAAGCAGGGGTGGCGGCCCCTGATCCTGGCCGATGGCTATGTGCCGGGCAGCGAACAGGCCTTGCCGCTGGCCGGCTATGCGGCCCTGGCGCGCCAGGGGGACGGTTACCTGCTGCTGGACGACACGCAGGTGCTGGGCGTGGCGGGCGCGCACGGCGGCGGTTCGGCGCGGCTGCACGGCTTGCGGGGCGCTTACGACAAGGCGGGTGGCCACCTGATCGTCGGCGCCTCGCTGGCCAAGGGCTTTGGCGTGCCGCTGGCCGTGCTGGCGGGCAGTGGCGGCCTGTTGCGGCGCTTCGCGGCGCACAGCCAGACGCGGGTGCATGCCAGCCCGCCGTCGGCCGCCGTGCTGGCCGCCGCGCGGCGGGCCATGGCGCTCAATGCGCGCCATGGCGACGCGCTGCGCGCGAGGCTGGGGGACAGGGTGGCGCAATGGAGGAGGGGGATGGCTGCGGCCGGCATCGTCTGCCGGGGCGGCAGCTTTCCCGTGCAGCGCCTGCCCGGGCGCGCCCATTTGCAGCCAGCCTTGCGCGCAGCGGGCGTGCTGGCGCTGGCGCAAGCGGGGGACGGTTGCGGCGCGCTGACTTTTCTGCTGCGGGCCGACCAGACGCCCCGGCAACTGGAGCAGGCGATGGATTTGCTTGAACATCACACGAGGAGGCGATATGAACGAAGCGTTTGAAATGCTGCCCTTTGCGAGGCAGCCAGCAGCTGCCGGCGAGCAGGAGTGGCTGGGGGAGTGGTCGCAGGAATGGTCGCAGGAGTGGCAAGGGGAGGACGAAGCCGAGGCCGAATGGGAGGGCGAACGCCCGCGCCCCGGTGGCGCTCGCGGCGCCATGCGCGGCGGAGGGCTGCGCGCACGGCCGCCCTTGCGCGGACAGCGCCGTCCCGCGCCGCCGCGCTACCAGGCGCCGGGCCGCCGGCCGCCCCGCTATGCGGCCCAGCCCTTGCCCTACCTGCCGCCGCGCTACCGGGGCTGGGGCGGCTATGCGCCCATCTATCCCACGCTTTATCCGGCACCCTATCCCGTGGCGGAACCCGCGTTTGGAGACCAGCAGGAGCCGGAACCTGACCAGGACCAAGGGCAGGACCAAGGGCAGGACGACGGCCAGCAGCAGGGCGAGATCCCGCCCACCCTGGCCGGCACCATGGGCCGGGTGCCGGAAGCGGCCGCCCTGAATTACCTGGCGCTGGGGACGCTGGCCAATGCCCTGCGCGACCCGAATGGCCGGGGGCCGGGCCTGTATGTGATCGAGTTCGATGCGGGCGGGCGGCGCCGCGCCTACAGCGGCCAGACGGACGATCTGCACCGGCGCCTGCTGCAGCACCGGCTGTGCGGCCAGATGATGGGCGTGGACGTGAGCGGGCATCAGGTGTACGTCGCGCCCCTGTCCTCGGCGGCGCAGCGGCGCCGCATCGAGCAGCGCATCCACGACGACATGTTTGCCAACCAGCGCGGCGTGCTGACCAACCAGCGGCGCGAACTGGAACTGGCCGTACTCGGTGAAATGTGGAGCTGAATGTGGGCCTGACGGCCACGCCTTGACCATTGCGAAGGAGAGCATCATGCACCAACTCGAATGCGCATGCGCGCAATGCCGGCAACGGGCCGGCGCCGCGTTTGAAGTGCTGGAATTCGGCCCGGACTGGCCCGGCAAGGGCGCGGCGCCGGCCGTTTTCAGCGAAGAGGAAGAATTGCAGCTGGCCATGGAATTGCTGGAAGTGGCCAGCGAGGAGGAGCTGGAGCAGTTTCTCGGCAATATCTTCAAGAGCGTGTGGAAGGGCGTCAAGAAGGTCGGCTCGACTATCGCCAAGGTGGCCAAGCCCCTGGGCGGCGCCTTGAAGGCCGTGGCCAAGACGGCCTTGCCCTTTGTCGGCGGCGCCCTCGGTTCGATGATCCCGATACCGGGCGTGGGCACGGCGCTCGGCTCGGCCCTGGGGCGCGCGGCCAGCAATGCGCTGGAGCTGGAAATGGAAGCCGAGGCGCCGGCCGACCGCGAACTGGAGCTGGCGCGCCGCTTCGTGCGCATCGCGGGGCAGGCGGCGCGCCTGGCGGCCGACGGCGATGGCAGCGCACGCGCCGTGGAAAGCGCGCTGACGCGGGCCCTGCACCAGCAATTGCCGCATTTCCGCTCGCCTGCGCCGCAGCAGGAAGAGGAGAGCGGGCGCTGGCGCCGGCGCGGCAACCGCATCGTCGTCATGGGCGACTGGCAATAGCGCGACTAGATGATCATCGATTGTCATTGCCATGCGGGACCCGGCGACGGCTTGAGCGGGCCGTGGGACAGCGATGCGCCGCTGCACGCCTATCTGCGCCGGGCTCAGGCGGCCGGCATCGCCCGCAGCGCGCTGTTCGCGACCTTCCACTCCGATTACGCCATCGCCAACCACGGCGTGGCGCGCCTGGTCGCCTCCGATCCGCAGCGTTTTTATGGCTTTGCCTTCGTGCATGCGCGGCGCGACCGGGGCCGCATCATGGACCTGGTGCGCACGGCTGTCGAGCGCTACGGCTTTGTCGGCATCAAGGCGCACCGGTTTGACGCGCGCATCAGCGGCGAAGTGTGCGACGCGGCGCGTTTCTTCGGCTTGCCCGTGCTGTACGACCCGGCCGGCGAAGTGGCCGTGGCCGAACTGCTGGCGCAGCAGTATCCTGACGTCAACTTCATCCTGCCCCACCTGGGCAGCTTCGGCGACGACTGGGCGGCCCAGCTGGCGCTGATCGACCATCTGGTACGCCACCGCAACATCCATACGGACAGCTCCGGCGTGCGCCGCTTTGATTTGCTGGAGCAGGCCGTGCGCCGCGCCGGACCGCACAAGGTCTTGTTCGGCTCGGATGGCCCCTGGCTGCATCCGGGGCTGGAATTGCACAAGATACAGCTGCTGGGACTGCCGCCGCTGGATGCGGCGCTGGTCACGGGCGGCAATTTTTTGCGGCTGGCCGGTCTGGCTTGAGGCAGATCACAGGGCGGCAGGCGTGGCCGGCGGTGCTACGGCAGTAGCGGCTTGCGCCGCGCAGGCGGCCGCCTTGCGGCGTATCTGCAGGGCGCGGTCCGTCACGCCCAGGCGGGCGGCGGCGCGCTGGTTGTTGCCGTGTTCCTCGGCCAGCACCAGGCGGATGGCCACGTCGGTGGCGCAGCGCGTGATGTGCGACAGCTTGCAACCCTGGGCCAGGGCGCGCCGCACGGCCGCTTCGAAATGCTGGTCGGGCCAGCGCGGCGCCAGCAGCCGTTCGTCGGGGGGCAGGGCGCCGATGGTGATGGGGCCGGGGCCGCAATGGCGGTGCCAGATGCGCGTGACGGTCTGGCGCAGTTCGCGCACATTGCCCGGATAGTCGCGCAGCAGCAGGTATTCGCGCACGGCCGCGTCGAGCGCGGGCGGCTGTTGTTGGGCCAGTTCGGCGAGAAAATACCGGGCCAGCGGCAGGATATCGTCCTGGCGCTCGCGCAGGGGCGGCGTCCGGCAACGCCAGCCGGCGATGCGGTAATACAGGTCGGCGCGGAAGGCGCCGCGCGCCACTTCGTCTTCCAGTTCGCGGTTGGTGGCGCACACCAGCCTGAATTGCGTCGGCTGCCAGGTATTGCCGCCCACGCGCTTGTATTTGCGCTCCTGGATGGCGCGCAGCAGCTGTGCCTGCAGCGGCAGCGGCAGTTCGCCCACTTCGTCGAGGAAGAGCACGCCGCCGTCCGCCAGGGCAAAAGCGCCGTCGCGCGCGGCCGCCGCGCCCGTAAAGGCGCCCCGTTCATGGCCGAACAGTTCGCTGCCAGCCAGTTCCGGCGACAGGGTGGTGCAGTCGAGGACGATGAAGCCGCCGCTGCAGTTGCCGAGGCGGTGGACCAGTTGCGCCAGTAAATCCTTGCCCGTGCCTGTTTCACCCGTGATCAGCATCGACGCCTGGCTGAAGGCGGCCATTTCCACCACCTGGTGCAGCAAGGCGGTCCAGGCTGCGCTGTCGCCCACCAGCTGCTGGCGCACGGCGCTGGACGCCAGCAGCTGCGCCACGGCTTGCCAGCGCTGCAGGCGCGCCAGCACCTGGCCCGCATCGACGCTGCCCGCCGGCCACAGCAGGACATCGAGCGCGCCTGCCGCCATCAGCGCGCGCTTTTGCGCGCAGCTGGGGGACTGGCCGCAGGCGGCAATGGCCAGCACGCGGGCATGGCCGCACAGCGCCGGCAGTGCTTGCAGCAGCGCGGCATCGGCCTCGGCAAACAGCACGATGCCCGCGCCGTCCTCCTCGCCATCGTGCCGCCGGGCTATAGTTACCTGAGCCTGCTTCAAGGCCGCCATCAGCAAGGCGCCACTGCCAGCCGCCGCCTGCTGCACGATTTCCAGCCACACCTTGAGCGTCATAGACGGGCCATCCCAGTACGCGAGTGGCCCATCTTAGGAGTCCGATACCCCAGCCGTTTGATCTGGCGCAAGCGTGCGCGGGAGGCGCACAATGAAAAACGCCGCCTGACTCGCATCAGGCAGCGCTATTTTAATGAAGTTCAATGAACGTCACGAGAGTGCCTAGAAACGTTCAGGGCAAGGCGCGTTGCCGAAGACAGTACGAATAGTACGGCGAGGCAATGCAACGCCGCCATGGACGTTTTCTAGGTGCTCTAGTCCTGACGGACGCAGTCGACGAAGTAACCACGCTTGCCATCGACTTCGCGTTTCACCAGACCATGCACATCCGTCTCGAAGCCGGGGAAGCGCTCGTTGAAGTCGCGCGCGAAGCGCAGGTAGTCGACGATGGTCTTGTTGAAGCGCTCGCCCGGGATCAAGAGCGGAATGCCCGGTGGATACGGCGTCAGCAGGATGGACGTGATGCGGCCTTCCAGTTCGTCGATGGCCACGCGCTCGATTTCGCGGTGCGCCATCTTGGCGAACGCGTCCGACGGCTTCATGGCGGGGATCATGTCCGACAGATACATTTCCGTCGTCAGACGCGCCACGTCATAGGCCTTGTAGAAATCGTGGATTTGCTGGCACAGGTCGCGCAAGCCCATTTTTTCGTAGCGCGGGTTGGCCGCCGCGAATTCCGGCAGGATGCGCCACATCGGCTGGTTCTTGTCGTAGTCGTCCTTGAACTGCTGCAAGGCGGTCAGCAAGGTATTCCAGCGGCCTTTGGTGATGCCGATGGTAAACATGATGAAGAACGAGTACAGGCCGCATTTTTCAATGATGACGCCATGCTCGGCCAGGTATTTGGTGACGATGGACGCGGGGATGCCCGTGTCGCCGAACTGGCCGTCCAGCGACAGGCCCGGGTTGACGATGGTCGCCTTGATCGGGTCGAGCATGTTGAAGCCGGCGGCCAGGTCGCCGAAGCCGTGCCAGTCATCCTCGGCGCGTATCATCCAGTCTTCCTGGCGGCCCATGCCTTCGTCATTGAAGCTGGCCGGGCCCCACACCTGGAACCACCAGTCCTGGCCCCATTCCTGGTCGATCTTCTTCATGGCGCGGCGGAAATCGAGCGCTTCCATGATCGATTCTTCCACCAGGGCCGTGCCGCCCGGCGCTTCCATCATGGCCGCGGCCACGTCGCACGAGGCGATGATGGAATACTGGGGCGAAGTCGAGGTGTGCATCAGGTAAGCTTCGTTGAAGGCGTCCTGGTCCAGCTTGACCGTGTCCGATTCGCGCACGAGGATTTGCGAGGCTTGCGACAGGCCGGCCAGCAATTTGTGCGTGGACTGGGTCGAGAAGATCATCGATTCCTTGGCGCGCGGACGGTCCTTGCCGATGGCGTGCATATTCTTGTAGAAATCGTGGAAGGTGGCGTGCGGCAGCCATGCTTCGTCGAAGTGCAGGGTGTCGATCTTGCCGTCCAGCATTTCGCGCAGGGTTTCCACGTTGTAGATCACGCCATCGTAGGTCGACTGCGTGATGGTGAGGATGCGCGGCTTCTTGTTCTTCGCTTCGCGCGCGAACGGGTTCGCTTCGATCTTGCGGGCAATGCTTTCCGGCGTGAATTCATGCAGCGGAATGGGACCGATGATGCCCAGGTGATTGCGGGTCGGCATCAGGAACACGGGAATCGCGCCGCACATGATGATCGAGTGCAAGATCGACTTGTGGCAATTGCGGTCGACGACGACGATGTCGCCCGGTGCCACGGTCGAGTGCCATACCATCTTGTTCGAGGTGGACGTGCCGTTGGTGACAAAATAGCAATGGTCGGCATTGAAGATGCGCGCCGCATTGCGCTCGGACGCGGCGACAGGACCCGTATGGTCGAGCAGCTGGCCCAGTTCCTCGACGGCGTTGCAGACGTCGGCGCGCAGCATGTTTTCACCGAAGAACTGGTGGAACATCTGGCCGATCGGCGACTTCAGGAAAGCCACGCCGCCCGAGTGGCCGGGGCAGTGCCACGAGTAGGAACCGTCGTTGGCGTAGTGCACCAGCGCGCGGAAGAACGGCGGCGACAGGCCGTCCAGGTAGGATTTCGCTTCGCGGATGATGTGGCGCGCGACGAATTCCGGCGTATCTTCGAACATGTGGATGAAACCATGCAGTTCGCGCAGGATGTCGTTGGGGATGTGGCGCGAGGTGCGCGTTTCGCCATACAGATAAATGGGGATGTCGGCGTTCTTGTAGCGGATTTCCTCGACGAAGGCGCGCAGGGACTTGAGCGCGTGGTCCGTTTCCTCGATGGAACCGCCACCGAATTCCTCATCGTCGATCGACAGCACGAAGGCCGATGCACGCGATTGTTGTTGGGCAAATTGCGACAAATCGCCGTAGCTGGTCACGCCCAGCACTTCCATGCCTTCTTTTTCCATTGCGGCGGCAAGGGCGCGAATGCCCAGGCCGGACGTATTTTCAGAACGGAAATCCTCGTCAATGATGACGATGGGGAAACGAAATTTCATGCATGTCTCCAAAAAAGCAAGCCGCCCCTGACAGATGTGAAGGGGCGGACTAGGGCGCGACGGTCAGGCGGTGGTACAACCCGGCAGCCGCAGAAAAAAAATAAGAACGGGATTCTCGCAGAAATGCGGCGTCTGCGGGAAAAAAATATCACCCGAAAGCGTCACAAGCGTACGCTAGCGTGACGCAACGGTGTGACAGGGGTATTACAGCAACATTCTGGCTATCAATATAACCTTATCAGGCTTTGCGTTGCAGCGTGACAAAGGCGTAAGGCAGGCCGGATTTCTCCGAAACATGGGCCTCGCGCGCGGTTTCTTGCCACACGGCATGGTCAACGGCAGGGAAAAACGCGTCGCAATCAAAGGTCTGGCCGATTTCCGTGATGATCAAGCGCTGCGCCAGGGCCAGCGACTGCCGGTAAATCTCGGCGCCGCCGATGACGTAGCCTTCGGCGCCATCGAGCAGGGCGATGGCCGCTTCCACCGACGGCACCGCTTCCACGCCTTCATGGCCCCAGTCGGCATTGCGCGTGATGACGATGTTGCGGCGGTTCGGCAGCGGCCGGCCAATGGAATCGAAGGTCTTGCGGCCCATGAGGATGGGGTGGCCCGTCGTCAGGCGCTTGAAATGCGCCAGGTCTTCCGGCAGTTTCCACGGCAAGGTGTTGTTGATGCCGATGCCGCCTTGCTGGTCGGTGGCGACGATGATGGTCAAATGGCTCATTGCTTCTGTCAAAGTAGTTGGGGCATGGCCCGATGCCCGTCATTATCGTTGAAATTGCCGGCAGCCTCCAGATGCGCACGCATGGCGTCGGCCAGCGGACCCGGCGCTTCCAGCGGAATCATGTGGCCGGTGTTGTCTTTTAGTAAGTGCAGGGCGGCTTGCGGCAGGCGGGCGGCCATGGCGCGCAAATCGTCGGGGTGGACGAGCTTGTCGTCTTCGGCACCCACGATCAGCACGGGACAGCTGAGTTCCGGCAGGCGCGCCATCAGGTCGGGGCGATCGATCGTGGTGAGAAATTGCGCCAGCAGCACGTCCTTGCCCAGGTCCAGGCCCATTTGCTGGATCAGGCCGGTGATGGCGGGATCGTCCAGGTGCGACGGGTGCAGCAATTCGCGCAGGCGCTGGCGCGTGATGCCCCCATAGGCAGTGCGTTCGAGCATGGCGACGATGCGCTGGCGTGCTGCGATTTCCGCCGGCAGCAAACCTTTGGCCGAATTGGCGATCAAAGTCAAGGACTGCACGCGTTGCGGCTGCGCCAGCGCGTGTTCGAGCGCCAGGTAGGCACCCAGCGAAAAGCCCACCAGGTGGGCTTGCGGCGCACTGTGGCTGGCGATGATCGATTGCATCTGCGCGCGCGTGCGCGCCTCGTGCAGGGGCACGTGCCGTAGATCAAAGACGCCGCCCAGGGCGGGCACCAGGCGCGACCACAGGCGTTCGTCGCACAGGGTGCCGGGGATGCAGTCGAGTTGTATCTTATTCAAGGACATCCCGGGTTCAGGTCGCTCATGAGGGGGAAAATTTTCGTCGAGCGGCATTATCCGTCATTTTGCGCATCGGGGCGGCCGTACGGTATTTTCCGCATGGCATTATTTTCAATAGTGCGCGGCTGACAAGCAGGAACTTTATGGTAGGCTCATGGCTCATCAAGCCGGCGTGCCGGCGACGTGAGCTGAAACACCGAATACAACCCACACATTAAAGAGGAATTACCATGGCGATCAGTTTGCAAAAAGGCGGCAATGTCAACCTGAGCAAGGAAGCTCCTGGCTTGAAGAAAATCGTGATTGGCCTGGGCTGGGACCCGCGCGCTACCGATGGTGCCGCTTTCGACCTGGACGGCAGCGCCTTCCTGTTGAAAACGGATGGCAAGGCCCGCTCCGATGCTGATTTCATTTTTTATAACAACCTGAAATCGGCTGACGGCTCCATCGTCCACGCGGGCGACAATACCACGGGCGGCGGCGACGGCGACGACGAGAAAGTCGCCGTCGACCTGGCCAACGTACCCGCCGACATCGACAAGATCGCCGTGGCCGTCACTATTCACGATGCGGAAAACCGCAAGCAGAACTTCGGCATGGTGGGCAAGGCTTACATCCGCTGCCTGAACGGCGACAACGGCGCGGAAATCGCCCGCTACGACCTGTCGGAAGACGGCTCGACGGAAGCGGCCATGATCTTCGGCGAAATCTACCGCGCCGGCAGCGAATGGAAATTCAAGGCCATCGGCCAAGGTTTCAAAGGCGGCCTGGGGCCACTGGCACGCTCCTTTGGAATTAATGCGTAATCAGCAAATTTTTGCGTAAATGTGCCGGGTGGCATCGCTGCCCGGTTCTGTATCCCCCCTTCTTATCTACCCTGATTCCATGGAAAACCTGATCAAGGGGCAGCGCCTGGCGCTGTCCGGCCTCGTCACGGGCAACGTCGTGCAACTGGGACTCGCCAGCGCGGGCGTGCCGCTGGATTTTGCCTGTTTCGGCCTCGATGCCGCCGGTAAATTGTCTGACGACCGCTACATGACTTTCTTTAACCAGCCGCGCACGCCATGCGGCGGCGTGGAAACGGCCGCGCCGTCCGGCGATGCGGCCGGCTTCAGCTATCAGCTGGAGCGCTTGCCTGCCGCCATCGAGCGCCTCGTCGTCACGGCCGCCATCGATGGGGCGGCCACCATGGCGCAGCTGGGCAGCGGCTACCTGCGCCTGCTCGACGGCGGGCGCGAGCTGGCCCGCTTTGCGTATGCGGGATCTGATTTCGCGCAAGAAAAAGCCGTCATGCTGGGCGAGTTCTACCGCAAGGACGGCGGCTGGCGCTTCATGGCCGTGGGCCAGGGTTTCAATGGCGGACTCGACGCCCTGGTCGCGCATTTCGGCGGCGAAGTGGCGCAGGCGGACGCGGCACCGGTGCCGGCGCCCAAGATTTCCCTGTCGAAGATCTCGCTGACCAAGGCGGGGCAGACGCACAAGGTGTCGCTGGAAAAGGGCGCGGGCGCGCCGAACAAACTGACCGTCAAGGCCACCTGGGTCGACAACGGCGATGGCGACGACGATAACGACGATCTCGATTTGCGGGTCGGCATCCTCTTGCCGAACGGCCAGATGCGCTTCATCCAGGCGCCGGACACGGCCGGGAACTTCGACCGCATGCCTTTCGTGCGCCACCTGGGCGACGTGGCCGGTGCGGCGGGCAAGGAACCGGCCACGGAAACGGTGGAAGTCAATCCTGCGCTGGCGCAACATTACGGCGGCACGGTGGGCCTCGTCTTCAGCGTGTATTCGGCGGTGGCCAATGGCGCCGTTTCCGTCGCCTCCATGCGGCCGAAGATGGTCATGCAGTATGGCCAGCAGATCGTCGAGTGCGACTTCGATTTCCGCCTGTCCAAGGCTGCCGACGACGATTCCGTCTACACCTATGTGATCGGCATGGCGCGCGTCACGCCCGACAGCATCATCCTCGAGCCGTCCGGCAAGACGTCGGAGCCCGGCAGCGAAGCGACGCCGTGGCTGAGCTGGCAGGGCGAGAACCTGCAACTGGCCTTCAACGGTCCCGTCGTCTTCAAGGGCGAGGACAAGGAAGACGAAGAAGATTGCAACGCGGACAATCCGCGCCGTTACATTGTCTAGGAGATACTGATGGAAACCTTGAGCAAGGGTCAGCGCTTGCCGCTGGCCAATCTCGTTCCCGACGGCGTGCTGGACATCGGCGTCGCCGCGCAGGGCCTGGCGCTGGACGTGGCCTGCTTCGGCCTCGATGCCGGCGGCAAATTGTCCGACGAGCGCTACATGACCTTTTTCAACCAGCCGCGCACGCCGTGCGGCGGCGTGGAAGCGCGCGCGGGCAGCGGCGGCGACATGGCCGAGTTTGCCTTGCAACTGGCGCGCTTGCCGGCCGGAATCGATCGCCTTGTCGTGACGGCCTCCATCGATGGCGGCGGCGTGATGTCGCAGTTGCAAGCCGGCCACGTGCGCCTGCAGGCGGGCGGGCGCGAGCTGGCACGCTTTGCCTTTGCCGGGTCTGATTTTGCGCAAGAAAAAGCCGTCATGCTGGCAGAAATTTACCGCAAGGATGGCGGCTGGCGCTGCATGGCCGTGGGCCAGGGTTTCAATGGGGGACTCGATGCGCTGGTGCAGCATTTCGGCGGCGAAGTCGACCAGGCAACCCCTGCCGCTCCTGCCGCGGCGGCTTCGGCCGTCATGCAGGCGAAGATCAACCTGGAAAAGCGCGTCGAACGCGAGGCGCCGCAACTGGTCAGCCTGGTCAAGCAGGCGGGCGTGTCCCTGCAAAAAGTGGGTCTGTCCGAGCACCGCGCCAAGGTCTGTCTGTGCCTCGATATCTCCGGCTCCATGGGACGGCTATATAAAGAGGGGCTGGTGCAGCGCTTTGCCGAGCGCATCCTGGCCCTGGGCTGCAAGTTCGACGACGATGGCGAGATCGATGTTTTCCTGTTCGGCAAGAACGTCCACCATCCGGCACCGATGGCCTTGAGTAATTGCAATACCTATGTGGGCCAGGCCATACAGCGCCATCCGCTCGAGGGCGACACGCGCTACGGCGCCGCCATGCAGGCGATCCGCGCGTTTTATTTTCCTGATGCCCGTGGCGGCGAGCGCACGCGGCCCGTCGCAGCCGAGCTGCCCGTGTACGTGATGTTCGTGACCGATGGCGGCACCAGCGACCAGGCGACGACGGAAAAGCAATTGCGCTGGGCGAGTAACGAGCCCATCTTCTGGCAATTCATGGGCATCGGCAAGGGGCGCAAGTCGAAAAGCAAGTTCCTCGCCGCCTTTGCCGATTCGGACTTCCCTTTCCTGGAAAAGCTCGATGAATTGCAGGGGCGCCTGGTCGACAATGCCAACTACTTTTCCGTCAGCTCGCCCGACGAGCACAGCGATGCGGAACTGTATGATTTATTGATGACGGAGTATCCGGGCTGGCTGAAACTGGCGCGCGGCAATGGCTTGCTGAGGTAACGTAAAGATAGCGCAAAGGTCATCGGATGAGGCTGTACGGCCACAAGTGCAAGAGATTTGTAAATTGAAGTAAATAACAATGGTTCGCATTTGCTTTGCTCCTTGCAATCGTGGCATGCTTGAACTGTGCCCACACATGTGCTCTCACGCTGCGGCGTAGTGCCTCATCCGTAGCGTCTCGATGATCTTTTAGCCAAATGCATAAACTTCTTTTCCATTGCCTGGCGGGCGGCAGCCTGCTCGTCTCCGGCGCCGCTGTCCAGGCGCAAACCGTCACCGGCGACAATGCCGTCAAGCCGGCGCCGGCCGCCGGGTCTCCGCCTTCCGTCAGCGTGACGGCCGAACGTCCCACGGGCCGCATCGACCGGCAAGTCTACGACGTCAAATCCGACGTCGGCAGCAGCAATGGCACGGCGGCCGATGCCTTGAACAATGTGCCGTCGGTGGCCGTCGATCCCGATGGGTCCGTGTCCCTGCGCGGCAGCAGCAATGTGCAGATATTGATCGATGGCAAGCCATCGGCCATGCTGCAGGGCGATTCGCGCGGCGCTACCCTGAACGCCATGGCGGCCGACGATATCGAATCCGTGGAAGTGATCAACAATCCCGGCGCCCAGTTCGGCAACGAGGCCGGTGGCGGCCCGATCCTGAACCTGGTGATGCGGCGCAACCGCAAGCCGGGCGGTTTTGCCACCGTCAACGCGAATGCGGGCATCGCCGGACGCTACAACAGCTCCGTCTCCGGCACCTATAACGAGGGGCCGTGGGGCTACCAGGGCGGCATCAATGTGCGCCATGACGGCCGCAATTCCGTGGCCGAGGTCAGCCGCGAGCGCCTGGAGCGTGGCACGGGCGCGTTCGCCCCCAGCAGCCAGCAGTCCACCAGCAATGGCTTGAACGACTCGCTGGGCTTGCACGGCACCGTCAATTACAACCTGAACGCCAACGATACCCTGGCCGCCAGCGTGTCGTATAACGGGCGCAGCAACGACCAGCGCTCGCTCGACCGCTACATCAATGGCGACAGCACGGGCAGCACCATCGGCGACTATGTGCGCAGTACCGTGCGCAACGGCGACAGCCGCAACTACAGCTGGGGCGCGCGCTACGACCACAAGGGAGAATTGCCGGGCGAAACCCTCAAGATTGACTTGCGCGTGTCGTCGTCGACCAACGAGAGCGACAGCGATTACGCGAATACCTACGCGGTCGCGCCCGTGAATGCCTTCGACAGCCGCGCGCGCCAGCACAGCGAGACGGGCAACCGCATCGTCGACTTCAGCGGCGACTACGAGCGCCCGCTGGCGGGCGGCACGGCCAAGCTCGGCTACAAGGTGGCCGACAACAAGAGCAGCTTCGACACCCTGTACACGGACATCAACCCGGCCAGCCTGGCCGAGACCGTCAACCCCATGCGCAGCAACCGTTTCGAGCTCGACGAACGCACCATCGCGCTGTACGGCTCCTACCAGATGCGCCTGAGCGAGCGCTGGGGTGCGCTGGCCGGCTTGCGTGCCGAATACACGGACTTGAACGTGCGCCAGATCACCAGCGGCGTCGAGGCCGGCAACAATTACATCAACTATATTCCCAGCCTGTTTGCCACGTATAAGGTCAGCGACGAGAGCAATTTGCGCTTCAGCTATGCGCACCGCCTCCGCCGCCCGAGCGCGGGCGACCTGAACCCGTACGTGATCTACCGCGACGAGTTCAATGTGTCGGCCGGCAACCCGAAGCTGAAACCCACGCAGACGGATTCGTTCGAGGTCGGCTATGAAACGAAATTGTTTGGCCTGGAAAGCAGCTTGCGCGCCTACCACCGCCGCGACACGGACGCCATCGTCGATTACCGCTATTTCATCAGTGACAATGTGCTGCTGACAACGCGCGAAAACGGAGAGGGCAGCCATTCGAGCGGTCTGGAGTTCAGCGTCAGCGGCAAACTGACGCCATCGTTGACCCTGAACACGAGCGGCAATCTGGCGCGCAGCCAGCAGACCAGTTCCGACGACCTGGGCAACCGCAGCACGCGCACGGCGAATGCCCTGAGCGGCCGCGCGCGCCTCAATTACCAGATCAATCCGGCGAACCAGCTGCAGCTGGCCCTGCAAATGCAGGGCAAGATGCTGTCGGGACAGGGCTACCGCTCGCCGAACAATACCTTGAACGTGAGCTGGCGCCACACGGTGACGCCGCAGCTGAGCCTGGTCATGAATGTGACCGATGTGTTCAGCAGCAACAAGATGGAAACCGTCATCAACAGCGCGTCCCTGCGCGAGACGAGCACGCGGCGCTTCGATGGACGCATGATTTACGTGGGGCTGTCGTACCGCCTGGGCGGCGCCACGTCGGCGGCGAAAGAGGGCGAGCGGGAACCGCGCTTCGGTCCGCCGGGCGGACGGGGGCCGGGCGGACCCGGTGGTCCAGGCGGTCCCGGCCCGGGCGGGCCGGGAGGCGAAGCAGGCTAGGCCGCTGCCGCTATCTGGTTCAGGAAGTCGATGAAACTGTCCGCATGGCGCTCGAAGCGCCATGCGCCCATGCCGTGTTCGGCCGTGTACACGGGCGCATCGCCGCCGGCAATGGCGCCCAGGTCCAGGCAATACGGATCGGCGCCCGCGTCGGCAATCACCAGGTACTGTTCCGGCCAGCCGGCGATGGCGGCGCTGCTGACGGTATCCCAGGCATAACCGTGCTGGGCCTTGACCAGCTCGGCCGCGCCGTACAGGCTCAAGCCCTGGAAATACTGTGGGCTGTCGATCAATACCCGCAGCGGCGAATGGCAAGCGAGGAAGCGCCGGTACTGCTCCGGCAAGGCCCAGCGCTGCGCGATGCCGGCCATGTCGGCGGCGCTGGCGATGGTCAGCCAGTTCGATGGCTGCGCCAGGTCCTGCTCCTTTTTGCGCCGGGCCGCCAGTTTTTTCTCCAGCCTGGCGGCAGCCTTTTCCAGCGGCGTGCGCGGCTCATCGAGCGCCGCGTGGGTGGCGGGCGCCGCATGGCCTGCGCCATCCGGGTAGCCGTCCGCTTGCCAGGCCAGCACGGCGTCGAGCGGCAGGCTGTCGGGCTTCCAGTGGCCGGGGTCATGCGGCAAACCCGTATCGAAAGGCTGGCGGCTGAAGACGGCCAGGCTCTTGATCGCCCTGGCGCGCACTTCCAGGCGCGCGGCGCCGGACGCTGCCAGCGCCGCCAGCGGCGCATAAGCGTCCTTGCCTGTGCTTTTCAGCATGCCATCGACGGCCCGGTAGGCCAGTTCGGGCTGCGTCAATGCCCATGCAAAAAATGCCGTCTGTTCATTGGCTTCCGCCAATTGCACGATATTGCTCATCAGGAAGGCGCGCCAATGCAGCAGCTGGCCTTCCCTGGCGTAGGCGGTCAGGATGGCGAGCACGGCTTGCCGCTCGTCGGCAGCATGCTTTTTCAGCAGCCGGTCTTTCAGGCTGGAAAACTTCACGCCGTCCGTTTCGTCAAACAGCTTGCGGTGCAACGCCGCCAGCGGGGCGACCGCCATCAGACGGCCATCGCCGCCTTGATCGGCGCATGGTGTTCATAGCCTTCCAGCGAGAAATCCGACGGCTCGATCTTTTCCAGCCATTCCGGCTCGTACTTGCCCGTCTTGGCGTAGTCGGGCACGCGGTCGGAAATGACAAACTTGGGCGCCGGGAACGGCGTGCGCTTCAATTGTTCTTCCACCATGTCGAGGTGGTTTTCATAGATGTGCGCGTCGCCGATGAAGTAGGTGAACCAGCGCGGCGTGTAGCCCGTCAGGCGCGCCACCAGGTGCAGCAGGGCCGCGCCTTCGGCGATGTTGAACGGCGTGCCCAGGCCGATATCGTTGCTGCGCACATATAGACACAGCGAGATCTCGCGCGTGCTGGCGTTCGGGATGAACTGGTACAGCAAATGGCAGGCGGGCAGGGCGACGGCGTCCAGCACTGCCGGGTTCCAGCCGTGGAAAAGGATGCGCCGGCTGCCGGGATTGGTCATGATGGTGTCCAGGCATTCGCGCAGCTGGTCGACGGCCTTGTACAGCAGCACTTTTTGCACGCCGTCTTCTATCATTTTATCAACGATCTTGAATCCTTTAGATTCGGCATCGCTAATTTGCGCATGCTTACAAGCGTCAAGTAGTTTGTATGCTGGCCAGTTGCGCCACTGTACGCCATATATTGGACCAAGGTCATCCTCGCCTTCGCGATAAGGATTAGATAGCCATTGTGCGTTTTCGTTGGCATTTTGATCCCATACTTTACAGCCCAATGCACGGAACTCTGCTGCGTTGCGCGAGGCGCGTAGGAAAGCGCATAATTCCCCGATCACAGATTTGAAAGCCAGTTTCTTGGTTGTCACGGCAGGAAATATACCATTGGCCAAGTCGAAACGCATCATGGCGCCAGGCACGCTCAAGGTGCGGATGCCCGTGCGATTGTCTTGCCAGCTGCCTGTTTTGAGAACGGTCTTAATCAAATCTTGGTATTGCTGCATCTATTTCTCCAACGGGACAGGGCCCAGCTAGCGAAAGAGGACGTCGATCACCAGCCGGATATGGATTGTAACCAACACAAGCCTATGCGACTAGCATAATTTGATTAGACAAAGTGAAACCTATTACACGTATCGATATCCGTGTGGTAACTTCTATGTCTCCGTGGAAATTCTTCCTGTTTTGACACAATAAATAGACGGTCCTGTTAATCCTCATGTTCTTGCGACAATTTGTAAATAATAATAACGCCGCCGTGGTGGAGATGAGCAGGGCCGATTTTCTCAAGGCCAACCTGCGCCTGATCCTGGCCTGGCCCTTGCTTGGCCTGGTCCTGTGCGCGGTGCTGTGGACGGCCACCCTGCTGCAGCTGGAGGCGGAAAAGAAGGTGGCGCAGCAGCAGGCGCTCGACAGTGTGTCTTCGCAGGCCAAGGCTTACAGCCAGTATCTGCTGCGCACCCTGGAGCAGATGGACCAGCTGACCTTGCAGCTCAAATATGAGTGGGAAAACTCGCGCGGCCGCTTGCGCCTCGACCAGTTGAAGACGCAGGGCATGTATGCCTTGCCGCAATTTGCCATCGTCGCCATCCTCGACCGCAGGGGCCATGCCGTGACGGCCACGGCGCCGCTGCAGCGCTTGCGCGTCAACGAGCGCAGCGATTTTTTGCTGCGCCACTGGCGCAGCAATTCCAGCGCGCTGCGCATCGCGCTGGGCAAGGCCAATGCGGCCAGCGAGGCGGCAACCCCGGGCGCCGGCGAAAGCCTCGTGCATTTCACGCGCCGGCTGGAAGACGAGGATGGCAATTTCGACGGTGTGCTGCTCATCTCCATCCATTCCAGCTATTTTTCCGAATTCTATAACAGCGTCAATTTCGGCAAGTTCGGCATGTCCGCCATGGTGGGCGAGGAGGGCGAGCTGTTCAGCACGCGCCTCGGGTCGCGCGTGCTGCCGAGCCAGAGCGGCGAGGGTACGCCGTTTCTCGACACGAGCTTTCTGGAAACGGAGAGCGGCGCCCTGCATTCGGGCGGCAGGATCGCTTTTTCCGACAAGCAAAGCCGCTATGTGGGCTGGCAGGCGCTGAAAGCCTATCCGTTTACGGCCGTGGTCGGCCTGTCGGATGGCGAGATGCTGCACCCCTACGAAGAAACGCGCACCATTTATATCGGCATCGCGCTGGCCGTCACCGTGCTGCTGCTGGCTTTTGCCGCCGTCGCCACCATGCTGTCGCTGCGCCTGGCGTGGCGCCACCACCAGTCCGAAGGCGTGCGCAATGCCTACCGCATGGCCACCGAAGGCACGAGCGACGGCTTTTATATCATCGCCGCCCTGCGCGGCACCGATGGCAGCATCCTCGACTTCGAGATCGTCGACTGCAACGAGCCGGGCGCCGGTTATTTTGGCGTGCGGCGCGAGCAATTGCTGGGCATGCGCCTGCAGTCGCGCGCCCACGAGCCGTATTTCCGCGACCTGATCCACAATTACCGGGCCGCCATGGAGTCCGGCTTTTCCGAGGAAGAGATCGAGCTGCCGGAAGGTAACCCGTTCAAGCTGCGCTGGATACGCCGGCGCCTGGTGCGCAGCGGCGACCGCCTGGCCGTCACCCTGCAAGACATCAGCACGGCCAAGGAGCACGAGCGCGACTTGCGCCGCCTGGCCAACGAGGACGGCTTGACGGGGCTGCCCAACCGCTACTGGCTGCAGCAATTCCTGCCCGGCGCCCTGGGCCGCGCCGCCATCGCGCGGCACATGCTGGCGCTGCTGTTCATCGACCTCGACGGCTTCAAGGATATCAACGATACGCAGGGCCACGCCGAGGGCGACAAGGTGCTGCGCGCCGCCTCGCTGCGCCTGAAGGCCGTGCTGCGGCCGGGCGACCACGTGGTGCGCCTGGGCGGCGATGAATTCGTCGTCGTGCTCGACCCGGTGGAGGACGACAGCCGCGCCGAACAGGTGGCGCAGCGTATCGCCATCGCCTTCGACGAACCGTTTTACCTGGGCAGCGAGCGCCACAAGATGGGCGCCTCGATCGGCATCAGCCTGTATCCGCGCGATGGCGCCGAGACGGAAGTGCTGCTGAAGAACGCCGATATCGCCATGTACGCCGTGAAAGTGGCGGGCAAGGGCCATCACCGCTTCTTCCAGCCCGAATTGTTCGAAACCATCCGCAACCGCCGCGAACTCGAGCAAAGCCTGGTGGCGGCGCTGGAGCAGGACCAGTTCCTCGTCGTCTACCAACCGCGCGTCGACGCCATGAGCGGGCAACTGTGCAGCATGGAGGCGCTGGTGCGCTGGCACCACCCGCAGCACGGCATGGTGCCGCCGCTGGAATTCATTCCCGTGGCCGAGAGCAGCGGCCTCATTTCGCAGCTGGGCGAAGTCGTCATCGAGAAGGTATGCCTGCAGATGGCGCGCTGGCAGGCCAGCGGGCTGGAACTGGTGCCCGTGTCCATCAACGTCTCGGCGCGCCAGTTCGGCCGCGGCGACGTGCACCAGGTGCTGGCGTCGGCGCTGACGCGCCACCGCATCGATGCGCGGCTGATCGAGGTGGAAATCACGGAATCGGCCATGATGGATGAACAGAACCGTGCCGTGGAGCAGCTGTCGGCCATCCGCGCGCTGGGCGTGCGTCTGCTGGTCGACGATTTCGGCACGGGATACTCCTCGCTGTCGCAGCTGCAGAAATTCGCCATGGATGGCTTGAAGATCGACCGCGCCTTCACCATGGAGCTGGGCCGCTCGGAGCAGGGCGAAGTGTTCGTGCGCGCCATCCTGTCGATGGCGCATGCGCTGGGCATGAGCGTGGTGGCCGAAGGGGTGGAGACGCGCGAGCAGCTCGACATCCTGCGTACGCTGCAGTGCAATGAAGTGCAGGGCTATTTCATCTCGCGCCCCGTGCCGGCCGAACAGATGCTGGCGCTGATGCACCAGCGCTTCCTGATACCGCTGCCAGCCCCGGCGCTGGCACTGTAAAACGTCGTGACTGGCGTGGAAAACAACGCCGTTTCATAAAAAGAGCGAACGTTCGCTTTTTTCTAAGAAATATTATATGCTTCGCTCATGCCGTCAGTGAATTGGAGTTCACGGCGGCAAGAACAGTGCAGGACGGGTGAGGTTGAGCTACCCGGGACAATGTGACGAAGACACTTCATATAATAAAGAGAGACCAACTTGAAACATAAATATCTGCCCCTCCTCATCGCCGTCGCATGCGCCGGCTTCGCATCCACCGCCCAGGCATCGGGCTACCGTTTCGGCTCGCAAAGCGTTTCCGCCCAAGGCACGGCCGATGCCAGCGGCGCCGAAGCGGCCGACGCCTCGACCATTTTCTATAATCCGGCCGGCATGTCGCGCCTGGAAGGCACGCAATTCGTGGGCGGCGGCACCCTCGTGGTACCGCATTCGACCTACACGGATTCGGGTTCGAAGCCTTTCTTCCCGGGCAACCGCACGCCTTACGCGGCAACCAAGGACTACGCGCCGGATGCCGTGTTTGCGCCGGCGCTGTATGCCAGCAAGAAAATCAATGAGCAGTGGACCGTCGGCGCTGGCCTGTTCGTGCCGTATGGCGCCAAGCTCGACTACGGCAACGACTGGTTTGGCCGCTATGCGATCACCAATATCAAGCTCGAAGCCATCGCCCTGAATCCTTCCGTCTCGTTCAAGCTGGACCAGCACCACTCGTTCGGTTTCGGCGTGACGGCCGAATACATGAAGGCGGAACTGGGCCAGGGCGTGGACGTGCCGGGTTCGGTCGCCTACCTGGGCAAGTATGCCCCTGGCGCCTCGCAGGCCTTCCTGGCCAATATCGCCAAGACGCAAGGCCTGGCCGCGGCGCAAGCTGCGGGCGCAGCACTGCAGGGCCCGATCAAGGATGGCCACGCCTCGATGGACGGCCATGACTGGGGCTTCGGCTTCAACCTGGGCTATCTGTACCAGCTGAACGAAGGCACGCGTTTCGGTATCGCTTACCGCTCGTCGATTTCGCACAAGCTCAAGGGCAGCACCATCTGGGACTTCTCGCAGGTGACGGGCAATCCGGCCGTGAACGCCTTCATCGCCAAGGCGTCGAACAAGGTCAATTCGGAAGCGCTGGTGGAATTGCGCACGCCGGAAACCCTGTCGGTCAATGCCTTCCATCAGATGGATGACAAATGGGCCTTGATGGGCGACGTCACCTGGACCCGCACTTCGCGCCTGCAGAACCTGGACATCCAGTTCCCGCCGACGGCCGAAGGCGCCGAGCGTATCCGCCAGAACTGGAAAGACACCTACCGCGTGTCGCTGGGTACCAACTACAAGTACAGCGAAAGCCTGATGCTGCGCGCCGGTATCGCCCACGACCAGGCGCCGGTCCGCAGCGCCGAACTGCGCCACCCGGCCTTGCCGGACAGCGACCGCATGCAGTATTCGATCGGCGCGAACTGGAAGCTGAACGCCAATTCCTCGATCGACCTGGCTTACAGCTATATCGACTTCAAGGATGCTGAAGTCAACTACAAGAATGACTGCTCGCCCGTCATGACTGGCTGCACCGGCAACGGTGAAACCACCAAGGGCCTGTTCAAGACCCGCATGCAGTTGATCGGTCTCGCTTACAACTACAAGTTCTAAGCAGGTAGTGGCGACCGACCCGGCCGCCATGAAAGGAAAAAAGCGCCTTCGGGCGCTTTTTTTTTATGCCGCGCCGCACGAAACTTGCTTTTCGAAAAATGTTGATTCATTATTGGAATGAAACCGGATGCAGGTCTGGATGGACATGAAAACCGACAAGGGCATGACATGCGAATTGACATTGATCAAAGCGGCGATGCCGCATTACTGAAGGCGCCGGCAGGCGCCAGCCCGTGGCCGCCATGCGGCGCCACCCGCGGCGGAAAGGCCTGGCCATGAGCGCCACGTTTCCTGCTTTGCCGCCGACTTTCGTCCGGCCTGGCTTCGGCGACGTGCCCGTCGGTGCGGTGGTCGCCTTTGCCGGGGACAGCGCCGGTGCGCATATCGAGGCGAGCGGCTGGATGCCGTGCGACGGCCGCACGCTGGCCGCCGCCAGCTACCCCGAGCTGTTCGTCGTGCTCGGCTATCTGCATGGCGGTTCGGACGAACAATTCTGCCTGCCCGACTACCGGGGCAGCTTTTTGTGCGGCCACGCTGCCGGTGCTTCCGCGCCGACAGATATCGGCGTCAACTATCTGATCAAATTTACCTACGGTTTGCGGACACGGTAGCCATTCCGGCGTCAATCACGACCCTTTACCAGGAGACCAGGAGCGCGGCATGGCAGATTATCTTCAAGGCATGGATGTATCGGACAATAACGGCGTCATCGGATGGGACCAGGTCGCCAGGGGCGCGGCGGCGCCGGCATTCGTCTATCTGAAAGCCACCGAAGGCGGCAGCCGGGTCGACAGGCAGTACGCCAGCAACCGCGCTGGCGCCAACGCGCAGGGCCAGTTGTGCGGCGCCTATCACTTCTTCTCGCCCTCCACGCCGGTGGCGCAGCAGGTGGCCAACTTTTGCGGCACGGTGGGCAGCGTCAAGGGCGACTTGCCGCCCATGCTCGATGTCGAACAGCCCGGACTGGCCCAGCCTGCCTATGCGGCGGCTGTGGCGGACTGGCTGCAGCAGGTCGGCGACAGGCTCGGCTGCATGCCAGGCATTTATACCAATGCCAACTTCTGGAGCAGTTGCGTGGGGGCGTTTGCGCCGTTCCTTGCCGATCCGCTATGGATCGCGCATTACACGTCCGGGCCCGGTCCCGCGCTGCCGCCTGGTGCCTCCAGCTACACGTTCTGGCAGTTTGCGGATACGGGCAGCGTGCAGGGTGTCGCCGGACCCGTGGACGTGAGCCGCTTTGCCGGCTCGCTGGCGCAGCTGCGGGCGCTGCGCTGCTGACGCCGGCCTGGCGGGAAGCCGGGGTCTAGATGCGCATGGCCTGGTCCAGCAAGGTCAATGCCAGCCGCACGCTGTCGTCCGGCAGTTCCAGCAAGTTGTCTCCCACATACCACTCCACCACGCTGTGCCCGGGCAGGGCCGCGTGGCTGGCGCGGCCGAACAGCCAGATGCCGTGGTCCTCGGCCACCTGGTTGCGGATGGCGATGGCCCGCTCGCGCGACACGGGCAGGTGCAGGTGCAGCATGTTGGCCTGCGGCTGGGCGGGGTTGACGGCGATGCTCGGAAAGTCGCGCAGCAGCGCGTACAGCCACTGCGTGCGTTCGAAATACTGCGGCATGGCGGCGAGGCGCGCGTCGAACTGCATGGCGGCGGCCACCACGTAGGGCGTGCGGTGCACGATGTTGCCGCCCTGGCGGCGGAACCATTCGCGCGCCCGTTCGACAAAGCTGCGGCTGCCGGCCAGCATGGCGCCGCCGATGCCGCCGATGCCCTTGTACAGCGACACGTAGACGGAATCAAAACCGCCGCAGATGGCGGGCAGGGGCTGCTGGAAGCCGGCCTGCGCTTCCCACAGGCGCGCGCCATCCATGTGCAGGTGGATGTTGTGCTCGCGGCAATGCCGCTTGATGTCGTTCAAGGCATCCCATGACGGGCGCTGGCCGCCGATCTCGCGCATCGGCAGTTCGACCTGCGCGGCGCCCAGCGCATCGGGCACGGCGCGCAGGTCGTCCGCCGTCCACGGACGGTGCGGGTCCCCCAGCATCAAGCCCTGGAAGTGATCGAGCAGTTCATGGTTGCCCCGCTCGTGGCGCAGGATGTGCGAGGTCGGATGCAGCGCCACCAGGCGCGAGCCCCGGTCCTGGCACGCCAGGCGCAGGGCGGTGACTTGCGTCATGGTGCCCGTGATGCAGAACACGGCCGCCTCGAAGCCGAGCAGGCCGGCGATCTTGTTTTCGAACTGTTCGATCAGCGCGCCCTCGCCATAGGTATCGTGCGCAATGTCGTTGGCCTCGCACCAGGCGGCCATGGCGGCGAAGGTGGCCGCCGGCGTCGGCTGGCGGTGGCCCGGCAGGACGGTATGGCAGCGCTGGCGCAGTTCAAGCTCGTTCACGGTGTTTTCCTTACAGGGTGGCCGTGGCCAGTTTCGCGCCGAAGCCGATGAACATGGCGCCCACGCCGCCGCCCATGCCGGCCGACAGGCGGCGACGGCGGCGGAAGGTCTCGGCCAGGCGGACGCCGACAAAGATGATGGCCGTCAGGTAGGTAAAGCTGATCACCTGGCAGATCAGGCCCAGGCCGATGAAGGACAGCACGGGGTTCGGGAAGGCCGGGTCGACGAACTGGATGAAGAAGGAAATGAAAAACAAAATCGCTTTCGGGTTCATCAGGCTGATGATCAGGGCCTTGCGGAATGGGTCGCTTTCCTTGACGGGGGCCGGCACGGCTGCCGCTTCGCCTTCAGCGGGAGCGGGCGCGCGCAGCTTGCGCCAGCAGCCTATCAGCATCTGCAGGCCGATCCAGCCCAGGTAGGCCGCGCCGATGTATTTCACGACATAGAACAGGGCCGGGCTGGCTTTCAGCAGCGAAGCGACGCCGCAGGCAGACAGCACCATCAGAATCAGGTCGCCGGCGAAGATGCCGAAGGCGCCCTGGTAGGCGGGCCGCACGCCGCGCTGGGCGGCGACCGACAGCACGTACATGGAATTGGGGCCGGGCAGGATGACGATGAAGATGGTCCCCAGTAAGAAGGTCCAGAAATCGGTGATGCCCAGGTTGGCGTGGAAAAGTGCGTTCATGATTATTCCGCTGGATTGAGCTGTACGTGATGGAATTGCAGTGCGGCAAGATTCGCATAGATGCCCCCGAGCGCCACCAGCGACGCATGCGTGCCCGTCTCGACGATCCTGCCGTCTTCCATGACGATGATGCGGTCGGCCCGCTGCACGGTCGCCAGACGGTGCGCGATGATGACGGTGGTGCGGCCCAGCATGGCCGCTTCCAGCGCCTTCTGCACCAGGCGTTCCGATTCCGCATCCAGCGCGCTGGTCGCTTCGTCGAGCAGCAGCAGCGGCGGGTTTTTCAGCAGGGCGCGGGCGATGGCGATGCGCTGGCGCTGGCCGCCGGACAGGCGCACGCCCCGTTCGCCGAGGAAGGATTTGTAGCCGTTCGGCAGGCGCTCGATGAATTCGTGGGCGGCCGCCATCTTCGCGGCGGCGATGACTTCCCCGTCGCTGGCGCCGGCGCGGCCGTAGCGGATGTTTTCCATGGCGTCGGCCGAGAAGATCACGGTATCCTGCGGCACGATGCCGATGGCGTCGCGCAGGGTGTGCAGGTCGAGCTGCTTGATGTCGACGCCGTCGAGGCGGATGCTGCCGCTCTGCGGGTCATAGAAACGTAAAAACAGCTGGAACAGCGTGGTCTTGCCTGCGCCCGACGGGCCGACGACGGCCACCGTTTCGCCGGCGCGGATATCGAGGCTGACGTGGTTCAGGGCGTGCGTATCGGGGCGCGACGGATACGAGAACATGACGTCGTCCAGCGACAGCGCGGCGCCATTCGCGGCGCGCGCGGGCAGCGGCAGCGGCGTGACGGGCGATTCGATTTCCGATTTGACGGCCATCAGTTCCAGCAGGCGCTCGGTGGCGCCGGCGGCGCGCTGCGCTTCGCCCATGACTTCGGACAGGGCGCCGATGGCGCCGGCCACGATGGAGGCGTACAGGATGAACTGGCCCAGATCGCCGCCCGTCATCGAGCCTTCCAGCACGGCGCGCGCGCCCAGCCACAAGACAAACACGATGGTGCCGAAGACCAGCAAAATCGCGATCATGGTCAAGAGGGCGCGGGCGCGGATACGGCGCATGGCCGTCATGAAGGCATTTTCGACGGAGTCGCCAAAGCGTTTCGATTCAATTTTCTCGTGCGTAAACGCCTGCACGGTGGGCATGGCGTTGAGGATTTCGCCGGCCATGGCCGAAGCGTCGGCGATGCGGTCCTGCGAATCGCGCGACAGCTTGCGCACCTTGCGGCCAAACACGATGATGGGCACGACGACCAGGATGAGCAAGCCGATGATGATGCCGGCCAGCTTGGCGCTGGTGACGAACAGCATCACCAGGCCGCCGAGGAACAGCAGCACGTTGCGCAGCGCCATGGAGATACTGGTGCCGACCACGGCCTGGATCAGGGTCGTGTCGGTGGTGATGCGCGACAGGACTTCGCCCGTCTGCGTCGTTTCAAAGAATTCCGGGCTTTGCGTGACGACGTGCCGGTACACGGCGCTGCGGATGTCGGCCGTGACCCGTTCGCCCAGCCACGACACGGTATAAAAGCGCGCCGCCGTGGCCAAGGCCAGAACGGACGCCACGCCGAACAGGGCGAGGAACACCAGGTCGACGTGCTCGATGCTCTTCGAGCCGGCCGCGCCGCCGAAACCGAGGTCGATCATCTGCTTGAAGGCGGCGGGAATGGCCAGGGTCGAGGCGGCGGCCACCACCAGCGCGATACCGGCCAGGAAGAACTGCTTGCGGTACGGCGTCAGGAAAGGCATCAAGCCCTTGAAGGCGGCCAGACTGCCTTTTTTCAGTTCGCGGCTGCTGCCGGTATCGGGCGTTGGTGCGGTGCTTGCGGCGGTTGCTTTGCTGGTACTGCCTGTTTCTGTGCTGGTTGTCATTGTTTTTCGCTTAGGATTTACTGTATTTCGGCATTTTATGCATTGCTTATAACTTCATCGGCTGGACATAGCCCGTCATCTCCAGGTAGGCGCGGCCGACCGGCTGGCCGTCGCGCTCCACCGTCACGGCGCCTTCCCAGTACACTGCCCCCGTCGAGCGGCGCGAATCGAGCTCCTGGTCCGCCTGCAGGGGCTTGATCTGCCAGCGCGTGGGGCCAGTGCGGATCTCGGTGGCGACCGGGTATTCGGCCTGCGTGCGGGGCGAGCGCCACAGCTGCGTGGGCGTGAAATCGACGTCGCCGGGCGCGTACTGCGTCATCTTACCGGACGCGTCGCGCCATGTCGCGTGCGCCCATAGTTTAGCACCTGTCTTGCTGCGGATCTGGAAGGCCATCAGGGCGCCGCCGTCGTCGAGGTTGGCGCCTATCCAGTTCCAGCCGCTGGCGTCCGCATCGAGCACCTGGCTCGACCACTCGTGATCGAGCCAGGTGGTGCCCGTCACGGCTTCTGCCTTGCCGCCCGCGCGGGCGATGGTGCCCGTGGTACGCAGCTGCGGCTCGCTGTAGTAGTAACTCGATTGCGCGGGCCGCGCGCCCTTGCGCGAGTAGCCGCCGACGCCCTGCAGCAGCACGGCCTGCGTGGGCGCCAGGGTCAGCTGCAGGCTGAAGTCGCGCGCGGCCAGGCTGACCTTGTAGCTGCCGTCGGTCTGGCGCTGCATGCGCCAGTCGTCGAGTTTGACGTCCGTGTCGCCCACCTTGGCGTAGGCCAGGCCGAAACCCTCGCGCGCGCTTTTCTCGTCGTGCAGCAGCTTGCCCACTTTTGGGTCGGACAGGGCAGCATGGCCGATGATCAGCTGTTTCGGCGCGAAGGCGCTGGGGTTGTCCGCGTCGGCGGCCGTGGCGCTGCGAAAGAAGGTCACCTGATAGCCCAGCTGCTCGCCGCCGCTCGTTTTTACCCATCCGGTGGCGTACCACCATTCCGTTTTATAGGCGGGGTGGGCGCCGAAATCGTGCGGCATGCGCAGGGTCTGGCCGGCCGGCAGCGGCGTGACGGGGGCAAAGGCGGGCGGCGCGGCGATGGCGGCGGCGCTGCAAAACAATAGTAAACAAGTCAAGCGGCGCATTACCAGTCCTCCCTGACGGCGCGGATGGGGCCAGCGGACAGCGCCTGGCGCCCCGCGATGAGGGCAGTGAGGGCAGCGGCCGTCAGCAGGGCGCCGGCCACGGTGGCGATCAAGGGCCAGGGCAGGTGCAGCTGCATGGTCCAGTGGAACGATTGCGGGTTGACGATGAAGACCAGCACAAAGCTGATCAACAGGCCCAGGACAAAGCCGGTGGCGATGCCCAGCGCCGTCAGCGCGCCGCCCTCGAGCGCCAGGATGGACAGGATCTGGCCGCGCGTCACGCCCACGTGGCGCAGCATGCCGAATTCGCGCGCGCGCGCCAGGGTCTGGGCCGAGAACGTGGCGGCCACGCCGAACAGGCCGATGACGATGGCGATGGCTTCCAGTAAATACGTGACGGCGAAGCTGCGGTCGAAGATCTGCAGGCTCAGGGCGCGGATGGCCGACGGGTTCGACACTTCCAGGCTGGCGCCGAAGGGAAGGGCTTTCAGGCGCTGCTGCAGCTGCTCGCCCGTGGCATCCTTGGCCAGCCACAGGGCCGCGTCGCTGACGTCCATGTCGCCGGTCAAGGCGCGGTAGTCGGCCAGCGGCATCTGGATGGCGCCGGAAGAACGCGCATAGTCGCGCCAGATGCCGGCGACGAAGAACTGGTGCAGGCCGCCCGCCAGCGGCAGGGCCATCTGCTGGCCAGGCTTGACGTTGTACAGGTCGGCCGCCGCCTCGGACAGCCACACGGGCCGGCTGCCTGCCGGCACGGCTAATGTCTCGCCCACCAGCACCATGCTCTTGCCCGGGTCCTGCAAGTTGATGGGGCGCGCCAGCAAGATCACGTTCGGGCGTTCTGCGGCCAGCGACAGGCTGCGCACGCGCTGGAAATCCACCCTGGCCACGCCGGGCAGGGCGAGGATGGCGGCCTGCTCGCGCGGGTTCAGGGCCGTCGTGCCGCTGGCCGAGGTGCGCGCGTACACGTCGGCCGGCAAAATCTGCAGCAGCCAGTCGTCGACGGAGACGCGAAAGCTCGACACCATGATGGCCATGGCCACCATCAGGCTAAAGCTCGACAGCACGCCGCCGAGCGCGATGCCGGCCTGGCCCGCGGCGTTCGCCAGGCGCGCCACGGTCAGGCTGCGCACGGGCGCGTGCTGGCTCGATTGCGTGCGCAGCCAGGCGGCTTGCAGGGCGCGAAAGACGACGGCCGCCAGCTGCGGCATCAGGGCGATGGCGCCGATCAGCAGCAGCGCGATGGACAGATAGCCGAACAGGGGCAGCTCGAACACGGGCGGCAGGAACGTCAGGGCGCCGGCCAGCAGTAGACAAGCCAGCGCGGGCCACGTCTTGGCCAGGCGCGTCGTCACGATTTCCTCGCTGCCCGATTTCAGGGCGATGGCGGGGGCGGCGCGCGCCGCTTCCAGCGCGGGCGCTGCGCAGCCCAGCAAGGCCACGCCGAGGCCCAGCGCGAAATACACGCAGGCGGCGACGGGCGTGAACTGCACCTGCGGCTGCACGCCCGCGAAATAGCCGGCGCCCAGGTCGCCGCCGAAGAAGTGCAGGGCGACGGCCGCCATGGCGTAGCCGCCGGCGATACCCAGCCCAGCGCCGACGATACTGAGGCTGGCGCCCTCTAACAGCACCTGGCGCAGCAATTGTCCCCGCTCCATGCCCAGCACGCGCAGCAGCGCGAACTGGCCGCGGCGGCGGATGACGGACAGGGCCTGCGTGGAAAACACGAGGAACGCCCCGGTAAACAGGGCGACCAGGGCCAGCACCGTCAGGTTGACGCGGTAGGCGCGGCTGAGGTTATTGTTGCGGCTATTCTGGTTCTCGTCGTTGGGCTGGCCCACGTGGAAGCGCCCCGGGTACTGCGCTTCCAGCGCGCTGCTCAGCGCGGCCTGGAAGGCGTCGCGGTTGACGCCCTGGCGCAGTTTCAGGTCGATGCGCGACAGCTTGCCCAGCTTGTTGAAGCGCCACTGCGCCGCGCCGATATCCATCACGGCGATGCGCTGGCCGGCGCGCGCCCGCTGCAGCGAACCGGCCACGCGCAGGCTGACCGCACCGGTGCCCGATTGCAGCGCGACCTGGCCGCCTTCGGTGACATCGAGCCAGCGCAAGGCGGCCGGCGATAAAAAGAGGGCGTCGTCGGCCAGGGTGTCGAAAGGCTGGCCTTCGGCCGGCGCGCCGATCAGGTCGGGCGAGATGAAGCCGGCGCGGAAGACGTCGAGCGCCAGGATCTGCAGCGGGCCGCCATCCTTCTTGCCGCTTACGCCGGCTTGCAGTTCCAGCACGGGCGAGGCCACGGCCACGCCGTCGCGCTGCGCCAGCCACGGGTAGATGGCTTCGTCGAACAGCGCTTCGCGCCCGGCCACCTGCACGTCGGCCTGGCCGGACAGGCTTTTCACGGCCGTGGAAAATTCATTGAAGGCGGCCGCATTGATCAGGTGGATGGCAAAGCCCAGCGACACGCCGATGGCGATGGCGAGGATGGCGACGAAGGCGCGCACGGGGTGAAAGCGCCATTCGCCCAGCAGCAGCCAGCGCGACAGCAGGCGCGTACCCGCGGGATTGGCTGCCGGCGCACTCAATTCAGACATTCGACGGCCAGGCGTTCGCCGGCGCGCCGCGCTTTCAGTTGCGCCGCATCGCGGTTTTTATCGCCCGCGCCGACGGCGTCCTGCGCCGCCCATTTCTGCTCCAGCCGCAGCTGGGCGCAATGCTTCTCGTGCATTTCCTTCTGTTTGGCGGCCCGTTCGCGCGCCTGGTCTTCCAGCTTCTCGCGCTGCTTGCGCGCCGCTTCCATCTGGCTGGCCACCCGTTCCTGGCGCGTGGCAGCGCCCTTGTCTACGGCAGGCGGCGGCGAGGGCACTTCCAGGATCTGCAACTGGCCGCCCGCGCAGGGTGTGGCGCTATAGCTGGTCCGGCCATCCTGCACGCATTTGTAGACGTCCTGCGCGCTGGCGGAAGCGGTCAGCAAGGCCATGAGCAGGAGGGGCGGCAGCTTCACAATATCTTCCCCGGATTCATGATGTTCTGCGGGTCCAGCGCCTGTTTGACGGCGCGCATCAGCTGCAGTTCCAGCGGCGACTTGTAGCGCGCCAGGTCATCCTTCTTCAGCGCGCCGATGCCGTGTTCGGCCGATATCGAACCGCCGAAACCGTGGACCTGGTCGTGCACGATGCGGTTGATGGCATCCTGGTTGGCCAGGAAATCCCGGTCCGTCATGCCGGCTGGCGGCGCCACGTTGTAATGCAGGTTGCCGTCGCCCAGGTGGCCGAAGCACACGAGCTGGCAGCCGGGGAAGGCTGACTCAAGGGCCGCATCCGTGACGGCGATGAAGTCGGCGATGCGGGAAATGGGCAGCGAGATATCGTGCTTGATGTTCTTGCCCGCCTGCGCCTGCGCCAGCGGAATGTGCTCGCGCAGCTGCCATAGTCCTTCGGACTGCGCCACGGAACTGGCGACGACGGCGTCTTCGATCAACTCGTCTTCCAGGGCCGCGCCGATGCTCGCTTCGAGCAATTCCACGGCATGCGCCTCGGACTGGCTGCTGGACAGTTCCAGCAACACGTACTGCCCGTGCGCGTCGGCGAACGGACGCGGCAGTTGCGGGAACTGTTCCGCCACCAGTTGCAGACAATACTGCGACATCAATTCAAAGCCCGTCAGGCTGGCGCCGCAATGGTCCTGCATCAGGCTTAGCAAGCGCAGGGCGTGGGCGGGCGAGGGCATGGCGGCCAGCGCCGTGATGCAGGCCTTCGGCTGCGGGTACAGTTTCATCACCGCGCCCGTGATCACCCCCAGGGTGCCTTCGGCGCCGACGTACAGGTCGCGCAAATCGTAGCCCGTATTGTCCTTGCGCAGGCCGCGCAAGCCGCTCCAGATCTCGCCCTGCGGCGTGACCACTTCCAGGCCCAGGCACAGTTCGCGCGTGTTCCCGTAGCGCAGCACGGCCGTGCCGCCCGCATTCGTCGCCAGATTCCCCCCGATGGTGCAGCTGCCTTCGGCCGCCAGCGACAGGGGGAACAGACAGCCGGCGGCGCTGGCCGCTTCCTGGATGGTTTGCAAAATGCAGCCCGCATCGACGGTGATGGTGCGGTTGACGGGATCGAGCGCGCGGATGGCGTTCAGGCGCGCCAGCGACAGCACGACGGCCGTGCCGGCGGCATCGGGGATGCTGCCCAGTACCAGGCCCGTATTGCCGCCCTGCGGCACGACGGGAATGCGCCATTGCGCGCAGGCGCGCAGCACGCCCGCCACCTGTTCCACGGTGGCGGGGCGCAGCACGGCCAGCGCCTTGCCCGTAAACCGGTCGCGCCAGTCGGTGAGGAAGGGCGCCGTGTCGGCATCCTGGGTGAGGACGTAGGTGTCGCCCAGCAGGTCGCGGCAGGCGGCGAGGAAGTCGGCTTGGTCATGCACGGGCTGTACACTCATTTCTTGATGCTCACTTTATTCACTTTTTCAAGCAGCTCTTTGGCCATGCGCTTGGCGGCCTTTTTATACGGGCGCAGATACAGCACGGCGCAGATGAAATACAGGCAGACGATGGCCGCCTCGCCCCAGGCCATCAGGGCCGAGGTGGGGTTCGTGTCGCTGTAGCCGCGCACCACGCCTTCCGTAAAGTACAGCAGGATCACCATCGACGACCATTGCAAGGTGTAGACGTCGCGCTTGATGACGCCGTACAGGGGAATGAGCAGGGGCGCCGCCTTCAGGACGACCCAGGAGCCGCCCGGCTGCAGCGGCGCGACCACGGTTTCCCACAGCAGGCACCAGACGATCAAGGTGACGAGGCTGGCGATGGCGCCCCAGTGAAAATACCTGTGCAGTGTGCCGTGCATCATGCGCCTGCCAGTTTCGCGGCGTTTTCCGCCAGGCGCCGGCCCAGGGCGATGGCCAGGCGTTTTTCATCGTCGCTCAAGGCCTTGTCGCCGGCGATGCCCGACCAGTGCGTGGCGCCATACGGCGAGCCGCCCGTGGACGTCGTCATCAGTTCCGGGTGCGTGTAGGGCAGGCCCATGACCAGCATGCCGTGGTGGAAGAGGGGGATCATCATCGACAGCAAAGTCGACTCCTGGCCGCCGTGCAGGCTGCCCGTGGACGTGAACACGCAGGCGGGTTTGCCGGACAGGCTGCCGGCCAGCCAGTCGCTGGCCGTGCCATCCCAGAAGTACTTCATGGCGGCGGCCATGTTGCCGAAGCGCGTGGGCGAGCCCAGGGCCAGGCCCGCGCATTCCTGCAGGTCGTCCAGTTCCACGTAGGGCGCGCCGTCCAGCGGCACCTCGGGCGCCGTCGCTTCCGTCACGGTGGAGACGGCGGGCACGGTGCGCAGGCGCGCATCGCAACCGGGCACGCTTTCCACTCCCTGGGCTATCAGCTCGGCCAACTGGCGCGTGGCGCCATGGCGTGAATAAAACAATACGAGAATAATCAGATTGGTTGGCTTCATCATTGGTATTATAGGGCGCTTTACAGCCTGATACGACTGCTGTCATGGCGCCGTTCTGATTTTGCACATGTTTTCAAAATATATATTCCCGTTCTTCCAATACCTGTGGCGCACCCTGAGCATGGGGCTGGACGTCGTGCGCGGCCTGACGTGGTCCGAAACGCGCGACCTGCTGCAGTTCGCGCGCCGCCGCGTGCGCGAGGAAAGCCTGCCGCAAGTGGCCGGCAGCCTGACCTTCGCCACCGTGTTCGCGCTGGTGCCCCTGCTCACGCTGGCCCTGGCCATCTTCACCACCTTCCCCCTGTTTAATACCTTCCGCCACGCGCTGGAAGACTATTTCGTGCAAAGCGTGATGCCGAAGGGGATATCGAACACCATCCTCGGCTACCTGACCACATTCGCCTCGAAGGCGACGCGATTGTCCGCCATCGGCGCGGGCGCCCTGATCGTCACCTCGGTGGGCATGATGGGCTTGATCGAGCGCGTCTTCAACCGCATCTGGCGCGTGCGCCAGGAGCGCCGCTGGACCAAGCGCCTGCTCGTCTACTGGGCCATCGTCACCCTTGGACCGCTGCTGGTGGGCGTGTCGCTGACGGTGACGTCGCGCCTCTTCATGGCCACCAGCGGCGTGGTGGGCGCCGTGCCTTTCATCGGTGCCGTGTTTTACACGCTGGTGTCGATCGGCCTGACCATGCTGGCGTTTACCTTGCTGTATATCGCCGTACCGAACCGCGACGTGGACTGGCGCGACGCGGCCTGGGGCGGCTTGCTGGCGGCGCTGGCGTTCGAGGTGGCCAAGCGCGGTTTCGGTGAATTCATCCAGGAGTTCCCCACCTATTCGCGCATCTACGGCGCGCTGGCCGCCTTGCCGCTGTTCCTCGTGTGGATTTACCTGAGCTGGATGATCACCCTGGTGGGCGCCTTGCTGGTGGCCGCCTTGCCCGTCGTGAAATACGAGCGCTGGTGGTACGAGGCGGCGCCGGGCAGCGAATTCGTCGACGCCGTCGCCATCCTGAAAGTGCTGCACCGGGCTTGCCACTGCGCCGATTCGGCCCTGGTGGGCGCGGCGGAAATTCGCCGCAGCACGCGCCTGGGCTTCGAAGAGATGGAAACCCTGCTCGACAAGATGGTGCAGCAGGGCTGGGTGGGACGGGTCAACGTGGAAGGCGCCGTGCGGGTGCAGTGGGGCAAGCGCGTGGCCGACAGTTCCGATCACTGGGTCTTGCTGGGCAACGTCAACCGCATCAGCCTGGCCGATGTCTACCGGCTGTTCGTCTTCGGCGGCATGCGCGTGAACTCCGGCTACCCCGCTGGCTCCACCAATGAACGCGACATCAGGGCGGCGGAAGAAGCGGCCGCGTTGGCCGCGCAGGTGGAAAACGCCGTGGAAGAGGGCCTGGGCCTGAGCCTGGCGCAGCATTTCGGGGAAGTGCGCTGCAATTGACGGGCCGGGGCAGTGCGCTTCCTGCCGGCATCCGCCCCGCGCGATAGGGACGCATGTCATAAACTGGTCACCGAAGGCCGGTAAGCTTTCCTCTCCATTCATCTTGTAGAGGAAGCAAATATGCGTTGTCATTTGAGCGGTTTGAATTTGTGCCGCGGCCTGGCCATCGTGATGGTCAGCGGCGTGCTGGCTGCCTGCGGCGGCAGTTCCTCTGCCGCTCCCGACGCGGTGCCCAAGGAGGGGGAAGGACTGCCGCACCAGCTGGTCGGCTGGGCAGCGTTGCCTGACACGGCGCGCTGGCCGGGGCCGGTTTCCGGACAGTTTACGGCCGCGGTGCTGGGCGTCAGCCCGCCGTTTGTCAACGGCGTGCCGATTCCGGGCTTCTCCGCGCTGCTGAGGAATGACGACGGCAGCTGGACCGCCATGGCCGACAATGGCTACGGCGCCAAGGGCAATTCGGCCGATTTCGTGCTCGGCCTGTATAACGCCAGCATCAACTTCCGCACGGCCGCAGACGCCAGCAAGACGCCGGGCAGCATCAAGATCAACAGTTTTCTCGCCTTCAACGACGCCAGGGGTTTCTTAAACGACGGCAAGGGCATCGACCTGAAAATCACGGCCGACCATGTCAACTACCCAAGCAACACCTCCGGCGGACTGGTCTTTTCCGACAGCGGTATCGCCGTCGATGCGCGCATTCGCGCGGGCCGCCTGCTGACCGGTTTTGACTTCGACATTGAATCGCTCGCGCGCGCCGCCGATGGCACCTGGTTCGTGGGCGAGGAGTTCGGCCCGTATATTCTGCACTTCGACAAAAACGGCACGCTCATGGGCGATCCCGTTCCCCATCCCTTCCTGCGCAGCCCGGCCAATCCGGAAGTGCTGGGCAAGGGCGCCAGCATCACCGTGTCGGGCAGCCGCGGCTTCGAAAGCCTGGCCTATAACGCCGACCGCAGCCTGCTCTACGCGGTGCCGGAAGCGGCACCTACCGACCCGTCGCTGCGGCCCGTTGCCGCGGATGAGCGCTACCTGAATATCTTCGAGTTCGACCCCGCCGCCATGCGCTACACGGGCA
>NZ_JBWBYV010000050.1:0-28878 GCF_056174685.1 Janthinobacterium sp. BHSEK | reverse complement strand
GTCCTAAATTGGTTGATTTAATAAAAATGTTGATATAATTGCAATTATACTGCCGTGTGTAATCTCTTCCCATAACAAATGGGATTGCTATCTTATATTGGCAATTGAGTCATTAAAACGATTTCGGTTAATTTTTTGGTAATTGGCCGAATAAGTTTTATCGATAGTGTTCGAAACAATGTGATTGAGATGCAGTGCATTGCTCCGCACTGCAGGAACTCAGTCGGCCACCACCACCCGGTTCTTGCCCGTCTGCTTGGCCTGGTACATGGCGCGGTCGGCGCGCTTGACAAGTTCGGCCTGGTCTTCGTTGGGCAGGCGCAGGGCCACGCCGGCGGAGAAGGTGATCAAGACTTTTTCGTTGTCGTGCAAGAAGAAATGCCGGGTCAGCTCGCGTTGCAAACGCGTCATCGTCGACGAGGCAGCCTCGACCGTGGTTTCCGGCAGCAGGATGAGGAATTCCTCGCCGCCGAAGCGGGCGATGACGTCCATCGAGCGCAGGGTTTCCTTGACGATCTTCACCAGGTGTTTCAGCGCGGCGTCGCCGGCCAGGTGGCCATAGGTGTCGTTCAGGCGCTTGAAGTCGTCCAGGTCCAGCATGGCGATGCACAGCGGCGTGCCGCGGCGGTCCGAGCGGGCCGTCTCGCGCTCGAACACGTCGTCCAGGCCACGGCGGTTCAGGCTGCCCGTCAGCTGGTCTTCCCGCACCAGCTCGCTCATATGCTGGAGCTTGGCTTCCAGCGTGTGGATGCGCTGTTCCGCGTCCTGCACTTCCTGGCGCGCCAGCACCATCTTGTCGCGCGCGCGCAAGGCTTCGTTCTGCACCATGCGCGTTTCGCGCAAGACTTCGTCGAGAACGCTGTTCAGTTCGCTGATATTTTCCGCCTGGCTGATCTTTTCCGAATAGCCGCCGATCTTTTCATGGAAGTCGCCCGTGCTGGCCGCCACTTGCCCCAGGCGGTCGATGAAGGTCATCATCATGTTCTTGACCGTCAGCTTGACGTCGGACAGGCTGTGCTTGAGCTGGCTCTGCTTGTAGATGACTTCCTTCAGGCTGCGCGTGGCGTCTTCCAGCGCGCGCTGGTCGAGCGGACCGGCGATCAGGTTCTGCACGGCGTCGACCTGGCCGCGCAGCCAGCTGTCGTCGTCGAGCAGCTGGCTGACGTTGTCCAGCAGTAATTTGAACAGGCGCAGCAGCAATTCCTGCTGCTCGGCCGTATCGCCGCTTTTCAGTTCGATCTGGTAGCACAGCTGCTTCAGGCGCAGGGCCGCTTCGTTCAGCGCTTCTTCCGTATGCGCCTGCTTGATGGCCGCGCCCAAGGACTCTGCCTCTTCCACGAGCGCGGGCGTGCCCGTCAGCAAGGTGGCGACGGCAAAACCCAGGGTGCGGCTGAGCAATTCACGCAGGGTGCGCGTCTGTTCGCCGTCCGGCAGGGGCGGCAATTCGATGCCGCCGCTTTTCTTGACCTGTTTCTCGGCCAGTTGCGCCAGGGTACGTGCATAGCCATCCCAGTCGCGCGCTTTCAGGGCGCGCTGGAAACGCTTGCCAAAGTCGCCCAGTTCGCCCGCCGATTCGCTCATCTTGGCGGCGAATTGCGTCAGGACGTTTTCCGCGCCGCTCTCCGCGCCTTTTTCCACATTGGCGCTGGCGGCCAGCACGGCGGCCGGCGCGGCAGGGCTGTCCGCCGCTTCGCTGATACCGGCGATTTCATTGTAGATGTCGCGGTAGGCGCTCGGCGTCGGGGCGATGCGGCGCGTGGCCAGGCGGCGAAACGCTTCGCGGGCGATATCGGCCGGGTTCATCGCCGCGGCGGCGGTATTCGTGGCGCCAGCGGGAGCGCCTGCTGGTGAAGATGGCAATTTACTGGACATGTAGGCACAGCCTTTTCAGATATTTCTCATTATCCTCATGATATGCGAGTTGGCAAAGAACTTATTGTGCGAGAAGCAAGGAGAAGTCCTGTCAATTCGCCCGATGCCAGCGGGCATGCCGCTTTGCCGTCAATCCACCAGCTGGTTGCGGATGGCGTAATGCGTCAGTTCGGCGCTGTTCTTGAGTTTCATCTTGACGAGTAAACGGGCGCGGTATTCGCTGACGGTTTTCACGGACAATTTGAGCTCTTCGGCGATGGCGCCCACCGCCTTGCCCGAGGCAATCATGACCAGGGTCTGGTATTCGCGGTCCGACAAGGTGTCGTGCAAGGCCGTTTCGTGGTCTTCACCCACCGTGTTGGCCAGTTCCTGCGCCAGCGAGGCGCTGATGTATTTCAATCCCTGCGCCACCTGGCGGATGGCCGTGACCAGTTCGCGCGGCGCGCTCTGTTTCGTCAGGTAGCCAGCCGCACCCGCCTTGAGCGAGCGGATGGCGTACTGGTCTTCGCGGTGCATGGAGAGCATGAGCACGGCCAGTTCCGGCTTTTCCTTCTTGATCTGCTTGAGTACCTCGATGCCGCTGCGGTCGGGCAGGGAGATGTCGAGTAGCAACACCTGGCATTTCGAGCCGCGGAACAGTTTGATGGCGTCGTGGCCATTTTCAGCCTCGCCGGCCACGATGATGTCCTTCGTGTCGGCGAGGATTTGCTTCAAGCCTTCGCGCACGATCGCGTGATCGTCGGCGATGAATACCCGGATGGTGGCTTTTTCTTTCATGACTGCGTTGTTTCCTATCTGAATCCCTGCGCCCTGCGGCGGCCCTGTGGCCTTATGGCGATCCGCTTTGCGCTGGTGCGCTGGCTGCAGCCGCTATTATCGCCTCTCGCGGCGTGGTCAGCCGGATTTTTATGCTCAGGATGGTGCCGCCGTCCGGCCCGTCCATCAGGCTCAGGCTGCCGCCCAGCGCGCTGGCCCGTTCGGCCATGCCGCGGATGCCGAACGACTGCGGCTTGGCGCGGTCGGACAGGCGCATGCCGACGCCATTGTCGGCGATCGACAGGCTGATGTGTTGGCGCTGCCGTGCCAGGCGCACGCTGACCTTGCTCGCCTGCGCATGCTTGGCGATATTCGTCAGCGCCTCCTGGGCGATGCGGAACAGGCTGGTCGCCTGGTCCAGTTCCAGTTCGATATGTTGGCGATTGGAAATGAACTGGCACTCGATGCCGGCCTGGCGCGCGAATTCCTTGACTTGCCAGTCCAGCGCGGCGACCAGGCCCAGGTCCAGCATGGACGGGCGCAAGTCCAGCGAAATGCGGTGCACGGCGTCGATGCTGCGGTCGACGAGGGCATCGACATAGTCGGCCTTTTCCTGCAACTGCGGGTCGTCCGGCGGCAGGCGGCGCGCCAGCATGGCCAGCGCCATCTTGATCGCCGTCAAATTGCCGCCCAGGTCATCGTGCAGTTCGCGCGCCAGGCGCGTGCGTTCGTGTTCCTTGACCTTGTCGATATGCGCCGTCAGCTCGGCCAGGCGGGCGCGCGACTGGCGCACTTCGATCTGTTCCAGCCGGCTTTCCGTGATATTCGTCATGATGCCTTCCCACTGCACCGTGCCGCCGGCCAGCGCGCGCGGCGTCGAGCGCAGATTGATCCATTTGACGTCCTTCCAGGCATCGATCCAGATGCGGCCTTCCCAGTTCCAGCTCCACAAGGCGTTTTTTGAGGCCTGCATCGATTCCAGATACGAGGCGCGGTCGTCGGCCAGGATCAACTGGTAGAACAGTTCCGGGCGCGCGTGCAGCTGTGCCGGACTCAGGCCCAGCAGGGCCTGGCAGCCGTCGCTCAGGTAGGCAAAGGACGCCCGTCCATCCGCATGCAGGCAGAACTGGTACACGAGGCCCGGCGTATTCGACACGATGGCATTGAAGCGCGACTGCACCTGGGCCAGGGCGGCGGCCGTTGCCTGCGGCGTGCGCAAGTCTTCGCCCTCGGCCAGCAGCAGGGCGCGCCCCTGGCGCTGGGTGCGCGACAGGTGCAGGCTGAGCGAATACAGGCTGCCATCGCGGCGCCGTTGCTGCACGTGCAGCCGGGCTTGCGCGCCGATGCTGTCGTCCAGGGCGGCCAGCACGGCGGCCAGCTGCTGCGCCTCGAGCTGCGGCGCCAGGGTGAAGGGCGTCATCGCCAGCAATTCCTTGCGCGCATACTGCAAGTTGTCGCAGGCGGCATCGTTGGCGTCCAGCAATTGCAAACTGGCCGCGTCGTACAGGTAGATTTCCGGCGCCGCCGCGCGCAGGGCGGCGGCCAGCCGGGGAGTGTCGTGCATGGAGTGGCCTTTCTTCATCAGCGGCGGGCGCGCCAGAAGGCGGCAAAGCGGCGCAGCACCCTGGCTGGGCGGGAATTATGGCGTCCGGGCGTGCCCTTGCGCAAGCGCTGCCACCAGGCGCGGCGGGCGCGGCCCAGCGCGGCCGACAGGCGGCTAACGCGGCGCCACGGGCGCGTGGCGCGCAGGCGGGCGATCCAGCGGTCCTTGGTTTCCATAAATAAACCGTGCCAGCGGGCGAACCACGGCAAACTGAGCAGGGTAGGGCGCGTCAGCGAATACAGGCGGGCGACGGCGGCCGCACCGCCCAGCTTGGCGACGACGATCACGCCGATGCCGGAAAACGCATGGCCGCGCGCGATCGCCAGCAGGGCCAGCAGCTTGACGGGAAACAGCAGCACGGCCGGCAGCACGAAGATGGCCAGCGCCCAGTACGGCGGCAGGCGCTTGATCCACGCTTCCAGCGCATGCAGGGGCGGAAACTGCGACACCACCTGCATGATGCGCGCGCCCGTCGCCCACAGCCATTCCTCGATCAGCAGGCAGATGGCGGCCAGATAGACCAGCGGCGCGAACAGCCAGCGCCTGACTCTGTAGAATTTTTTCATCCGTCTCCGTGTGGCGCCCCGGTATGGTTGCCATGGCCTCGATGATACGATAAATCGGTGTGTCCGGCAGTCCTTGACGGGGCTACAATAGGCGGATGAATAAAGCCTTTGTAAAAGAATCCGACAACGACGACGATGAAGAGGCGGCGGCGCTGGCGCTGGCCATTCCCGCCGGTGCCAAGAACTACATCACGCCGGCCGGCTACCAGCGCATCAGGGAAGAGCTGCTGCAACTGATCGACGTCGACCGTCCGGAAGTGGTGCGCATCGTCCATTGGGCGGCGTCGAATGGCGACCGCTCGGAAAATGGCGACTATATCTACGGCAAGCGCCGGCTGCGCGAAATCGACCGCCGCATCCGCTTCCTCACGAAGCGCATGGACCTGGCCGCCATCGTCGATCCCAGCGTGCACCATGGCAACGACCAGGTATTCTTCGGCGCCACGGTTACCTACCGCACCAGCGACGGCGAAACGCATACCATCACCATCGTCGGCATCGACGAATTCGACCCCCTGAACGGCAAGATCAGCTGGATCTCGCCCATGGCCCGCACCATCACCAAGGCGCGCGAGGGCGACGTGATCACCCTCAATACGCCGCAGGGCGAGCAGGAGCTGGAATTGCTGGAAGTGACGTATCCGGCGCCGGGGGAGGGGTAAGCTTGCGGTGACGCAGGGCGCCAGAGGCGCGCGCTGGCACACTGATCATTCAGTTGGTATCAGGAGTTGCCATGCCCCGTCGCCTTCGGCTCGTCTGGCCCGGCGTTCCGCTGCATGTGGTGCAGCGTGGAGTGAATCGCCAAGCATGCTTTCTTGATGGGCAGGATAAACAGCGCTATCTTGACTATCTGCGTAATTGTTTGGAGCTTGCGCCATGCCATGTGCATGCATATGTGCTGATGTTGCATCGGACAGCTGCGAGAAGCAGTCAATGCTGAATTTGCGGTGGGTGATCAGGCGTTTTTACGACGCGTTGCGGAAGTGAACCGGTAGCCCGCAGCGGAAAACTGGGGTCAGTCGCTTCGCGATCGGAATACGTCCCATTGGGACGTATTCCCCCGGCGGGTCTGACCCCAGCCCTTTGCCAACAATTTTAATTGCGTTCGCGCAAGATACGGTTCACGCCGGCCACTCTGCGCACGTTGCGCAGCAGGGCGGCCAGGTGGACGCGGTCTTTCACTTGCACGGTGAAGCGCAACTGGTCGAGCACGTTGTCCTTGTCTTCGTCCATGCCCACATAGATGATGTTGGCGTCGGACTCGCCGATTTCAGCGGCGACTCTGGCCAAAATGCCCCGTTCGCTGTTGATCAAGACCTTGATGCGGCAATCGAAGCGGCGGTTCAGTTCGGTTCCCCAGCGCACGGCGATCCAGCGGTCCGGTTCCTTGGCGCGCTGGCGTTTCGCTTGCGAGCAGTCGCTCGTGTGCACGAGCAAGCCCTGGTCGCGGCGCAGCTGGCCGATGATCTGGTCGCCGGGAATCGGCAGGCAGCAGGGCGCCAGCTGCACCGAGACGCCTTCGCTGCCGCAGATGGTGACGGGGTCCAGTTCGCTGCCGCTGTTGTGTTCCACCGGCATGCTGGCCGCTTCGCCGCCGATCAGGCCGAAGATGTGGCGCGCCACCAGCGTGGCCATGCGCTTGCCGATGCCGATGTCCGCGTACAGCTCGTCCATGGAATTGGCGCTCGATTCGTTGAGCAGGCGTTCGACCAATGGCGCTTGCAGGTCGGCGTCGATGTTCAGGGTGTGCAGCGCCTGCGACAGCAATTGCTGGCCCAGGGCGATCGATTCGGGCAGGTTGATCGTGCGCAGATGGTGGCGGATGGCTGAACGGGCCTTGCCGGTGCGCACGAACGACAGCCACGTCGGGCTGGGGCGCGACGAGGAATCGGTGATGATCTCGACGATGTCGCCATTGTGCAGTTCGGTGCGCAAGGGCGAGGTTTCGTTGTTGATTTTCACGGCCACGGTCTGGTCGCCGATGCCCGTGTGGATCGAATAGGCAAAGTCGATGGCCGTGGCGCCGCGCGGCAGGGCGATGATCTTCGACTTCGGCGTAAACACGTAGACGGAATCGGGGAACAGGTCGACCTTGACGTGTTCGAGGAATTCGGCCGAGTCGCCCGTCTGCTGCTGGATGTCGAGCAGCGATTGCAGCCACGCATGGGTGCGCTGCTGCAGGTCGGACGGGTTCGATTCGCCGCTCTTGTACAGCCAGTGCGCCGCCACGCCCGATTCGGCCGTGCGATGCATTTCCTGCGTGCGGATCTGGAATTCCACGGGCGTGCCGTACGGGCCGATGACGGTCGTGTGCAGCGACTGGTAGCCGTTCAGCTTGCGGATCGCGATGTAATCCTTGAACTTGCCCGGCATGGGCTTGTACAGGCTGTGCAGGGTGCCCAGGGTCACGTAACAGTCGGCAAAGCTGCCCACCACCACGCGGAAACCGTACACGTCCAGCACTTGCGAGAACGACAAATGCTTGCTGCGCATCTTTTTATAGATGTCGTACAGGGTCTTTTCGCGGCCCGTGACGTCGGCCTCGAGTTCGGCCATGGACAAGGTGCTTTTCACCGCTTCCATGATCTTGTTGACCACTTCGCGCCGGTTGCCGCGCGCCGCCTTGACGGCTTTCGCCAGGGTGCGGTAGCGCATCGGGTACAGGTGCGAGAACGACAGGTCCTGCAGCTCGTGGTAGATGTTGTTCAGGCCGAGGCGGTGCGCGATCGGCACGTACACTTCCATGGTCTCGCTGGCGATGCGGCGTTTTTTCGCCGCCGTCATGAAATCCAGGGTGCGCATATTGTGCAGGCGGTCGGCCAGCTTGATCAGGATCACGCGCACGTCGGACGCCATGGCCAGCAGCATCTTGCGGAAGTTTTCCGCCTGCGCTTCGATCTGGCTCTGGAATTCGATCTTTTCCAGCTTCGACAGGCCGTCGACCAGGTGCGCTACCGGAGCGCCGAAGCGCTCGATCAATTCTTCCTTCTTGACGTCCTGGTCTTCCATCACGTCGTGCAGCAGGGCGGCCATGATGGCTTGCGCGTCGAGCTTCCAGTCGGCGCAGATTTCGGCGACGGCGATCGGGTGCGAGATATACGGCTCGCCCGAGCGGCGCATCTGGCCCAGGTGCATTTCGTCGGAGAAGCGGTAGGCTTCCTTGACTTTTTTCAGGTCGGCGGGAGACAGGTATTCGGCCAGCTTGTCGGCCAGGTGGCTGACGGAGGCCACGCCGAGGGCGGGCGCTGGCGGTACTGCGGGGGTGTTGCCGCCGGACGTGCCGGCTCCGGGCGCGGAAGCGCCCTGCGATTTTGCCGCCTGGCGCGGGGCCAGGGACGGCAGTGCTGCGGAAGTCGTGTCGGCTGGGGTCAGACTCATAAAACGTCGCGTTGCTTCACAGTGTGAATAAAGGATACGGTAGAACCAGGGGTCAGCACTGTTCCGGCACGCGGGTTCCCACTTACATCGGGACCTTTTTCAGCATTTCGATGCCGACTTTACCGGCAGCGATTTCGCGCAGTGCGACGACGGTAGGCTTGTCCTTGGCTTCCACCTTAGGGGTGTGGCCTTGCAGCAACTGACGTGCGCGATAGGTCGCAGCCAGGGTCAGCTGGAAACGGTTAGGGATCTGCTTCAGGCAATCTTCGATTGTGATACGGGCCATAGTAACTCCTAAAATTTTTGCGTGGTGCTGTGTGAACTGGCGTGCCGTTGCAGCGTTTTTACTCTGCGTGCAGGCCCAGCTGGGCGAATAGCGATGCGTTGCGGGCCGCTTGTTGCGCAAACCGGCAACGGGCCGCTCTCACGATCGCGCTCAGTTCGGACAAAGCGACCGTAAACTCTTCATTGATAATAACATACTCGAACTCGGGAGCGTGTGCGATTTCGCCGCCGGCCGCCAGCAGGCGGCGCGTGATCACGTGCGGCTCGTCCTGGCCGCGCTTGTTCAAGCGTTCTTCCAGTGCGTCGATCGATGGCGGCAGGATGAAAATGCCGGCCGCGCGGGGGAATTGCTTGCGCACCTGGCGCGCGCCCTGCCAGTCGATTTCCAGCAGGATATCGGTGCCGGCGGCCATTTGCTGTTCCACCATGATGCGCGAAGTGCCGTAGTAATTGCCATGCACTTCCGCCCATTCCAGGAATTCGCCCTGGTCGGCGCGCGCGACAAAGTCTTCCGCCGTCGTGAAATAGTACTCGCGGCCGTGCTGCTCGCCCGGACGGGGTGCGCGGGTGGTGGTTGAGATCGACAATTTGATGCCGGGCTCTTGCGCCAGCAATGCATTGACCAGTGTCGATTTGCCGGCGCCCGATGGCGCGGCGACCACGAACAGGCTGCCGGAGAAGGCGGTAGGGTGGCTCATGCGGATCTTTCCATATGCGTGTGATGGCGGCGTGTGCGCTTGCATGGGCGCCGCCCAATTCGGTATTTTACCAAGAGGCAAGGCGGCGAGCCAGCCCCGCGATGCGCCTGGCCGCCGCGCCTGCGCATATTTTGCTTGTTATCTTGAGGAAATAGTTATTTAATTTGGAATGCTTTTTTCTTGATAACTATTTTATCGACAGGATGCGCGCATGAAAAATTTCCCGTTCCTCAGTGTTGCCCAGGCCATGCTGTTGCTGCGCGTGGCCATCGCCGTGATGTTCATGGCGCACGCCGTCACGCGCATCGCCAACGGCACCATTCCCCGTTTTGCCGGTTTCCTGGAAGACAAGGGATTTATCTATGGCCTGGCCGTGGTGTGGGCGATTACCGCCGTCGAGATCGTTTGCGGCAGTTTGCTCATCGCCGGCAAATACATGCGCTGGGCGGCGGCCGGACTGATGCTGATCTGCATCGGCGGCATCGTCATCGTGCATGCGGCCAAGGGCTGGTTCGTGGGCGAGCATGGCGCCGGCGGCGTCGAATACAGCATCGTGCTGTTTGTCGCCTGCGTCGTCATCGCCGCCAGCGACAGGGGGCGCGCCGCAACGCGCCTGGCCTGAGATCGGAGCGCTTACTCCAGGTTCTGCACCTGTTCGCGCATCTGCTCGATCAGCAGCTTCAAGTCCATCGAGGCATCGGCCAGCTCCTTGACGGAGGCCTTGGCGCCCAAGGTATTGGCTTCACGGTTGAGTTCCTGCATCATGAAGTCGAGGCGCTTGCCCACTTGGCCGCCCTTGGCGAGGATGTGGCGCGTTTCGCCCAGGTGGGCCGACAGGCGCGCCAGTTCCTCCGATACGTCGATGCGGATGCCGTACAGGATCACTTCCTGGCGGATGCGTTCCATGGCGTCCTGGCGCGACAGGGCCGAATTCGAGCCCTGGCTGGCCAGGCCCAGCGCATCCTGCATGCGCTCGATGGCTTTTTGCTGGAAGGCCGCCACCACTTGCGGAATCAAGGGGGTGATGCGCTTGACGATGGCTTCCATCGCTTCGATACGCGACACCAGCACCGCTTCGAGCGCGGCGCCTTCGCGCTTGCGGCTGTCGACGAAGGCGGCCACGGTGCGCTTGGTCAGCGCGCCCACGTCCGCCTGCAGCGACTCCTGTCCCACTTGCGCTTCTTCGATGACGCCAGGCCAGCGCAGCAGTTCAGCCACCGTCATGACGGGGGCGGAGACAAAATGCTGGCCCACTTCGTTTTGCAGGCGCGCCAGTTCCGCCAGCAGGGGCACGTTCAGCGCCTGTGTGCCGGCGGTCGCAGCCTTGCGGCCAAAGCTCAGGCGTACCTCGACTTTGCCGCGCGTGATGGCGGACATGACGGCGGCGCGCAAGTCGGGCTCCAGGGCCCGCAGATCGTCGTTGATCCGGAATTGCAGGTCGAGAAAGCGCGAGTTGACGCTCTTGATTTCAATTGTCAGTGTGCCTGCAGCACCTTCGCTGGTGGCAACCGCGTAGCCTGTCATGCTTGAAATGCTCAAAGGATTCCCCGATTTGATCTTGTATACAGTCACTTATACACTTAATCAGCCAGCGCAGGCAATACCGCCCGCGCCGCAAAACAGGACCGAAGTGCCCGATGGCCTGAAAATTGCTGAATAGTGTGCGTTTTACGGCATTGTAAAGAAAATTGTGTTTGGCGGGGCAGGATTGTAGGGATCATGTGTGCACCGCCCGCCATTGGGTCCGGCGCTGTTGCATGACTGCAAATAGACGGGCGCACGGTGGTAGAATCGCTGCCGCAACCCCAATCACACAGGACATCCCCATGACATTCGAATCCCGCCCGAGCGGCCGCGCCGTTGACGCGCTGCGCGCCATCCGCATCACCCGCCAGTACACCAAGCATGCCGAAGGCTCGGTGCTGATCGAGTGCGGCGACACCAAGGTCATCTGCACCGCCAGCATCGAAGACAAGGTGCCGGGTTTCCTGAAGGGCAAGGGCCAGGGCTGGTTGACGGCCGAGTACGGCATGCTGCCGCGCTCGACGCATACGCGCATGGACCGCGAAGCGGCGCGCGGCAAGCAGTCCGGCCGCACGCAGGAAATCCAGCGCCTGATCGGCCGCTCGCTGCGCGCCGCCTTCGATCTGCAGGCGTTCGGCGAACGCACCCTGCACCTCGATTGCGACGTGATCCAGGCCGACGGCGGCACGCGCACGGCCTCGATCACGGGCGCCATGGTGGCCGCGTATGACGCGTTTTCCCAGCTGCAGGCGCGCGGCGCGATCGCCGCCATCCCCGTGAAAAGCTTCGTCGCCGCCATCTCGGTGGGCGTCTACCAGGGCATGCCGGTGCTGGACCTGGACTACGTCGAAGACTCCGGCTGCGACACGGACATGAACGTGGTGATGACGGAAGCGGGCCACTTCATCGAAGTGCAGGGCACGGCCGAAGGCGCGGCGTTCGACCGCGCCGGCATGAACCGCCTGCTGGACCTGGCGCAGGGCGGCATCGCCGACCTGATCGCGCTGCAAAAGCAAGCTCTCGGCATGTAATCTTTACCTGGATTTACATGTCATTGCCCGCCGCGCCGGGCAAAAAGCCCACACCTGCCGCCGTTGAGCGCGGCGGCGGGCGAAGGTGAGGGGAGCGCAAAAGGTTTACAATGTCGGCACTTCAACCGGACTACTGACATGACCCAACGCCTCATCCTCGCCTCCAACAACGCCGGCAAGCTCAAGGAATTCAACGAGCTGCTCTCGACCATCGGTTTTTCCGTCCACGCCCAGGGCGAGTACGACGTACCGGAAAGCGAGGAACCGTTCCACACCTTCGTTGAAAACGCCCTGCAAAAGGCGCGCCACGCGTCGCGCCTGACGGGCTTGCCGGCGCTGGCCGACGATTCCGGCGTGTGCGTCAATGCGCTGGGCGGCGCGCCGGGCGTGTACTCGGCCCGCTATGCGGGCGAGCCGAAATCGGACGCAGCCAACAGCGCCAGGCTGATCGCCGACCTCGAGGCGCATGCCGACAAGTCCGCGTATTACTACTGCGTGCTGGTGTATGTGCGCCATGCGGACGACCCGCAGCCCGTGATCGCCGACGGTCGCTGGAACGGCGAGATGATCGCCACGCCACGCGGCAATGGCGGCTTCGGCTACGATCCGCATTTCTTCATTCCCGCGCTGGGCAAGTGCGCGGCCGAACTGACGTCCGATGAAAAGAACGCGCTGTCGCACCGCGGCCAGGCCCTGCGCGCGCTGGTGGAAAAGCTGCGATGATCCCGATCAAACTGGTGGGCGCCGTTGCCAAGTCCGCAGCCAGGCCCGGAGCCGCCCCCGCGCCGCAGGAAGGCCTTTCCGGTGCGGCCGGGGCGGCCCTGAAGTACCTGCAGCCGGGCGCGCTGAACCTGACGGCGCTGCCGCCGCTGTCGCTGTACATCCATTTCCCGTGGTGCGTGAAAAAGTGCCCGTATTGCGACTTCAATTCGCACGAGGTGCGCGGCGACTTGCCGGAAGCCGAATACCTGGCGGCCCTGCGGCTGGACCTGGAAATGGCGCTGCCGCTGATCTGGGGCCGCAAGATCCACACGATTTTCATCGGCGGCGGCACGCCCAGCCTGATGTCGGCGGCGGGCCTGGACCGGCTGATGTCGGACGTGCGCACCCTGCTGCCATTGGAGCCCGATTGCGAAATCACCATGGAAGCCAATCCGGGCACCTTCGAGGCGGAAAAATTCAAGTCTTACCGGGCCAGCGGCATCAACCGCCTGTCGATCGGCATCCAGAGCTTCAATGGCCGCCACCTGCAGGCGCTGGGGCGCATCCATGACGACAACGAGGCGCGCCGCGCGGTGGAGATCGCGCACGCCAACTTCGACAATTTCAACCTCGACCTGATGTACGCGCTGCCCACGCAAACGCTGGACGAGGCGCGGCAGGACCTGGAAACGGCGCTGTCGTTCGCGCCGCCGCACCTGTCGCTGTACCACCTGACGCTGGAACCGAACACCCTGTTCGCCAAGTATCCGCCCGTGCTGCCGGACGACGACGAGAGCGCCGACATCGCCGACATGGTGGCCGCGCGCGCCGCGCAGGCGGGCTACGGCCGCTACGAAGTGTCGGCGTATGCGCAGCCGGGCCGCCAGGCACGCCACAACCGCAATTACTGGGAATTTGGCGATTATCTCGGCATCGGCGCGGGCGCGCACTCGAAGATTTCGTTCCCGCACCGCGTGCTGCGCCAGGCCCGCTACAAGCAGCCGCGCGCCTACATGGACGCGGTACTGGCCGGTAATCCGGTGCAGGAAGAGCGTGAATTGGCGCGCGAGGAAATGGGCTTCGAATTCATGCTCAATACTCTGCGCCTGACGCAGGGCTTTGCGCCGAACCTGTTCGCCGAACGTACGGGCCTGGCCCTCAACGCCATCGAGCAGCCGCTCAATGCGGCCGAAGCGAAAGGCTTGCTGTACCGCGATCACCAGCTCATCCGTCCGACGGAACGGGGATTGTGCTTCCTGAACGACCTGCAGCAGATGTTCCTGGAAGATTAATGCGTGGTGACGGCGCGCAGGCGCTGCAGCTTGGCCGCATACAGAGTATGGTCGCCGCGCGTGGTGCTGTTGTTCATCGCCAGTTCCAGCTGCTTGCCGGCCTGCTCCATCTGGCCCAGGCGCGCATAGGCTTGCGCCAGCCAGAAGTGGAATTCGTGGTAGTACGGGTCGCGCGCGATTTCGCGTGAAAACAGCTGTATCGCCTGGACGTAATCGTTGCGCTGCATGGCCGCCTTGCCCAGGTTGAAGTAGTGGAAGGGCGGCTGCGGCTGCAGCGCCAGCAGGCGCCGGCGCAGCGGCAGTGCTTCTTCGGGCAGGCCGGATGCTTCCAGCGCCTGCGCCAGGTTCGACAGCAGCACCGTGTTGTCCGGCGCGCGCGTCAGCGCATGGGCGAAAGTGCGTCGCGCTTGCGCCAGGTCGCCATGGCGGAACTGGATCACGCCCAGGGTGTTGTAGGCGCCGCTGAACGAGGGGTCTTGCAGCAGCGCTGCCCGGGCCCACCAGTACGCCTGGTTCAGCTGGCCCTCGCTCATGGTTTCGGCGGCGCGGTTGTTCATGTACATGGCGCGCACGGTCGCTTCGTCGAGTTCTCGCGTGCGGTAGCCGCCCATTTCCGCGGACGGCAGGAAATCGATCACCATCATGCCCTTGGCATCGTACCTGCCGGATTTGTCGTCCAGCCGCTGGCCCAGTACCAGGTTGACGTGTCCGGCGACAAAATACATGTCGCCGCTGCGGCTCCAGCTTTCTTCACCGAGCACCTCCTGGTAGCGCACCTGCAAGCCCATTTCATGTGCCAGCGCCGCCGTCATGATCACCAGCGACAGGCAGTTGCCCTGACGCGCGGCGAACGTTTCGCGCGCATTGCGGGTCATGGCCGCATCGTACTCGAGTTTCAGCCTGCTCTTGTCGTACAGGGCGTCATACAGGGCCGCGCGGTCATTCTTGTTGCGCGCTTCGCGCCGCACTTGCGTGCGCACATACTGGCGCATGGTTTCGTCGATGGCAAAGACCTGGCTGGCGTCGATGGCGGCGGCGGGCGCGAAATCGCTGTCGTTGAAGATGGGGGGCAGGCTGACGGGCGGTGCTACGCTGCAGGCCGCCAAAGCGCCGCAGAGCAGGGCGGCGCCCAGGCGCTTGAAGCAAGGGGCGAAAACAAGATAGGGGCGCATGGTCTCTCCCTGGAGGCGCCGGCTGTCTCATGTCGCGGTGGCGCGCCAGTCCCACCTGAAACCAGTATCGGCGCGCCGGCCGCCGCTGTCAAATACTTTCAGCGGCCCGCGGCGGGCGTATCGGCGGCGGCGATCATCGCGCTTAAAACTCCTCCCAGTCCTGCTCGCCGGCGATGTGCGATGGCGTTTTGTGCGCCGCGGCGCCGGCTGTCTTGGGGGCCGCCGGCTTGCCGGCCGTGGCCTTGCCGGCTGCGGCCAGGGATGGACGTGGCGCGAGTTTTTTCGTGGTGACAATGGCGGCCTTGGCCGGCCGCGCGGCGCGCACCGGCGCCGCCGTGGCCACGTGCTCGAGCTGGAAGCCTGCCGCCACCTGCGCCAGGCGCGCCGCCTGGTCCTGCATGCTTTCGGCTGCCGCTGCCGCTTCTTCCACCAGGGCCGCATTTTGCTGCGTCACCTGGTCCATCTGCGCGATGGCCTGGTTGACCTGGTCGATGCCCATGCTTTGCTCGGCGCTGGCGGCAGTGATCTCGGCCATGATGTCGGTGACGCGGCGCACGCTGTCGACCACTTCGCCCATGGTGCTGCCGGCCTGCTGCACCAGCCGCGTGCCGTTGTTGACCTGTTCCACCGAGTCGCCGATCAGGGTCTTGATTTCGCGCGCCGCGGCGGCCGAGCGCTGCGCCAGGCTGCGCACTTCCGTGGCGACGACGGCAAAGCCGCGCCCCTGCTCGCCGGCGCGCGCCGCTTCGACGGCTGCGTTCAAGGCCAGGATATTCGTCTGGAAGGCGATGCCGTCGATGACGCCGATGATGTCGACGATTTTCGTCGATGCCGTATCGATGGCGCCCATGGTGTCGACCACCTGGCTGACGATGCTGCCGCCCCGTTCGGCCACGCCGGAGGCGGCCACCGCCATCTGGTTGGCCTGGCGCGCATTGTCCGCATTCTGCTTCACGGTGCTGGTCAGTTCCTCCATCGAGGATGCCGTCTCTTCCAGCGAACTGGCCTGCTGTTCCGTGCGCGCCGACAGATCCTGGTTGCCGGCGGCGATTTCGCCCGACGCCGTGGCGATCGCGTTGGTGCCCGTCTGCACTTCCGACACCACCTTGCGCAGCGCCTCGTTCATGCCGTGCAGCGCCCGCATCAGGTCGCCGATTTCATCGCTGGCAGGCGTGCCGAAATGCGTGCGCAAGTCGCCGTCGGCCACCGTTTCGGCCACCTTCACGGCGGCCTTCAACGGCTGCGTGATCGAGCGCGTGATCAGCCAGGCGCAGACGCTGCCCAGCGCCACCACCAGCGCGCACAAGGTCAGCAGCAGTGTGAAGCTGCGCCCGTTGGCTGCCTCGATCGCTTGCGCCGTCGTGTCGATGGCCTGGCGCTGCTGCGACAGCAGGGCCTTGACGTTGTTCTGGTACTTGGCGGCGGCCGGCGCGAAGCTGTCGCGGTAGGCGCTTTCCGCCTGCGCCGCGTTGCCGGCCTTGCGCGCATTCATCACCAGGGTCTTGGCATCCTGGTACTTGACACGTTCGGCGATGGACGCCTTGAAGATGGCCTTTTCCTCGTCGCTGTCGAGCAGCGTCTCGATTTTCTTCAGCAGTTCGCCGCCCTGTTTGGTGCTGTCGGCGATGGTCTCGGCAAACACGTTCGACAGCGTTTCATCCGTGCTCCTGGCGATCATCGAGGTGCGTGCGATGGCCGAGTAAATCAGCACGTACCAGTCCGATACGAGGCGTTCCTTGGCCAGCGGCTTTTCCATCATTTGCCGCGTCGCTTCGGCATTCACGTGGGCGCTGTACAGCGCGTACGAGGTGGAAATCACGGACAGCAGCAGCACCAGCGCGAAACCTGCAGCCAGGCGCGTGCCGATACGGAGGTGGGAGAGGGCGTGCATGGTCGGAACTCCTGTCGCAGAGGGATTAAAGATTGCCTGTGCGACATAGTATGCACTGATAAGTGACCAAGAAGCGAGGGAAAAGCGCGCTTGTCTTTGCGCCTGTTGCAGCCACGCCCGTGCTACAGCTCGCCCGCCTGGCGCAGGTCCGGCCGCTCGGCCCAGCGGGCGAAGGCGGCCGCCATGCGCTCGCTTTCCGCGATGGCGCGGCGCCAGTCGCGCATGCGCGCCGCATGGTCCTGGCCGTAATGGGAGAAGTCGCGCCGGTCCGGCAATTTGCCGTTGGGCAGGCTGGCCACGAAGCCGGGCGAGGGCGAGACGAGGATCATGTTGTCGAGTGCGCTATCGCCGCTGCGCGCGCGGCGCCAGGGCATGGCCTTGTCCAGCCAGCCCGGCACGATATGGTCGGCGAAGTGCGGGTACAGCACCAGGTCGGGTTCGCGCTGGTAGGGCAGGTGCAGATGATAGTCGACCAGGCCGCCGTCCCAGTAGCGCCCGGGCGGCGCGCCGGCGATGTCCGTGACCGCGTCGAGCACCAGCGGAATGGAGCCGGAGGCCAGCAGCGCGTCGCGCAGGTTGTCTTGCGCCAGCGGCACGAAATGCGAATGAAAGGCGTCGAAGCGCGAGCGCAGCCAGCTGGCGCCGTCCGGCCCGGCATGGAACACCGCGCGTTCCAGCGAGGCGGCCAGCCGCGCGCGCGCCACGGCGTTGCCGGCGGCCGCCAGCACGAAGCCGCGCCGGTCGCGCCATTTGCCTGGCTGCGCCAGCGCGCCGATGCCGCGCACGGCCAGCACCGACAGGCTGTGCTGCGCATGCCGCAGCAGCTGCGCGTCCTGGCCATCGAGGACGGCGTCGAGCAGGGCGCGGCAGGTGCGGCTCACGTGCGCCGCGGCGGGCTTGTCGGGATAGCGCTGGCCCACGTATTCGCGCACCAGGCGGCGCTGCGCGGCCACCGGGTCGGGAAACACGGCGGCGGCCATGCGCCAGGCGCCGATCGAGGCGCCGACGAACTGGCGCGGGCGCGGCGCTTGCCGCAGGAAGTCGCCGAACAGCCAGCAATCGAGCTGGTGCAGGATCAAGCCTTTCGGCCCGCCCGCGGCGGCAGGCACGATGGCGACGTCAAGCGCGCGCAAGCCGTGGTCGGCGATGCGGGCGCGGGCGCGGCGGCCCAGGCGGATGGTGATCGGTGATTGCATGAGTAGTCGCTGGCGGCCTGTAGCCAGGTATTTTACCGCCAGCGCGGCGTCACGACACAGATGCGCGCGTGATGGTCGCATTGTTAGCATTAATAAATTTCTTTCAGGCAACCATTCTCTTGAGAAATGTTGCATAATATTGGACGTTGAATTTTTGGCATGTGCCAAGGATTCCTTATGTCTTGCTTTTTTATTGGAATCGTATGCAACTGAATCACGCTTTTGTTCTGACCCTGATCGCCGCTTCGCTCGCCGCTTGCGGTGGCGGTTCTTCTTCCCCATCCGACACGGCGGTTGCCGTGAATACGGCCAAGCCTGCCGATCCGGTGGCGCCGGTCGTACCCGTCGTACCCGTCGTGCCAAAGGCCACCGGCGACAACACGGGCGCCGTCAGCGCGCGCTTTGTCAAGGGCGACAGCGCCCGCTTTGTCTTTACCGCAATCGGCTTGCAGAGCAGCGGCAAGGCCGGCACGCTGGTGCAGGATGCGTCGGGCGCGCTGAGCGACATCAACGGCATCGTCTTCACCGGCAATCCGGCCGTGACGCGCGAAATCAGCGGTGACGCTGCCTTTGCGCAGGGCCGCTGGTTCAAGGGGACGTTTACCAACGCCTTTGGCGCTACCAGCCTGACTGGCAATAACGCCAGCGCCCATTACGTTGCCTACAATGCCCTCGCTGCGCTGCCAGCCAGCGGCACGCCGACCTGCGATGCGGGCACGTTCACGGCGCCTGCCTACACGGGTGGCGCCAACGTGTCCTCGGATGCCAATTTCGGCACGGCCAGCGGCACGGCCAGCGTGTCGTTCGATGCCTCCGGCGCCAAGGTTGTACTGGCCATCGACGCCAGCGCCGGCGGCAGCACGGGCAAGGTGAGTGCGTCGACCAGCATGGCGTCGGCGGCGTCGAGCAGCATCACCGGCGGCTACCTGTCGAACGGCACGGGCGCGCAGCTGATGCTGGGCGACGGCGGCGCTGGCCGCTACCTGCTGATCGCGGCCTACAAGGCGCAGCTGGCGAATGGCGCCAATTACCAGGGCGTGGCCACCTTCCGCTGCTCCTGATGACGCCTGACGGCACCTGCTGCGCGTCGTGATTTGCGGCCGCTCGCAATGGTGCTGTCAGTCGCCTTGGGGCAATGAGGACGACTAAAATAAAAAAGCGGCGCCGTGCAATGCACGAACGCCGCTTTTTTTACGCGTGCCGGAATTAACGCAGCGCCGCGATCATCTGTTTCAGCTTGCCGGAATCGACGCAGAAGGCGCGGATGCCTTCGGCCAGTTTTTCCGTCGCCATCGCGTCTTCATTCATCATGAAGCGGAAGGCTTCCTCGTTCAGCGACATCTGCACGATGTTGGTCGATGGCGCCGCTTCGGCGCTCAGCTTGCGCTCCACGGGCGCATCGCTGTCGGCCAGCTTTTGCAGCAGGTCGGGGCTGATGGTGAGCAGGTCGCAGCCGGCCAGTTCGAGGATTTGCGAGGTGTTGCGGAAGCTCGCGCCCATTACCTCGGTCTTGTAGCCGAACTTGCGGTAGTAATTGTAGATGCGGCGTACCGATTGCACGCCCGGGTCTTCCGCGCCCACATAGTCGATGCCCGTCGATTTCTTGTACCAGTCGTAGATGCGGCCGACGAACGGGGAAATGAGCTGCGCGCCCGCTTCGGCGCAGGCGATGGCCTGGGCCAGCGAGAACAGCAGGGTCATGTTGCAGCGGATGCCTTCCTTTTCCAGGATGGCGGCGGCGCGGATGCCTTCCCAGGTGGAGGCGATCTTGATCAGCACGCGCTCGCGGGCAATGCCGGCGTTCGAATACAGGGCGATCAGGTCGCGGCCCTTGGCGACCGTGCCTTCCGTGTCGAACGACAGGCGCGCATCGACTTCGGTGGAGACGCGGCCGGGGATGGTTTGCAGGATTTCCACGCCAAACGCGATCAAGAGGCGGTCGATGATCTCGGCGGTCGAGGCGTTCGGATGGTCGCGCACGGCCTTTTCCAGCAGCGGCTTGTATTCATCCTTCTGCACGGCCTTCAGGATCAGCGACGGATTCGTCGTCGCGTCGCGCGGCGTGTAGGCCTGGATCGATTGGAAGTCGCCGGTGTCGGCCACCACGGTAGTAAATTGCTTCAGTTGTTCGAGTTGGTTCATGGCTGCACGGGAAAGAGTGAAGGGGCTTGCCGAAGTATTGTACCGAATCCATCGCAGGTGGGACCCACTATTGTCTTGTCTGTGCATTACTTGTTCAATTGAATCTTGCTTTTTTAAGAACTCGCGCATAATTGCCTGGACTTGTTTAATTTGCACATTGTTTTTATAAGCAATATGCGATGCCACACTCCAGATGAAGAGCATCTTTTGACACAAGATATCGTTAGCATGGTAGGCGCCTTCAACGGCGCGACACGTCTGTATGCACTGTCCATCGGCAAGGATGACCAGGACAGCGGCCTGCTGGTCGAAGCCTTTGCCGCCGACGAGCGGCTGCAGGAAGTCGGCGCGCGCGACATCATCGCCTTGTCCACCAGCGCCCATGTCGCGCTGGCGTCCCTGTTGGGCCAGCCCGCCAGCCTGCAGATCAGCCTGGCCGACGGCACGCGCACGCCGTTTTCCGGCTACATCAGCGCCGCCGCCATGCTGGGCAGCAATGGCGGACTGGCGCGCTACCGGCTGCGCATCACGCCGTGGCTGTGGCTGCTGACGCAGACCCGTAACAGCCGCGTCTGGCAAGACAAGAGCGTGACGGCCATCGTCGACGCGGTATTGTCGGCGTATGCGCCGCACGCGCGGTGGCGCTGGAGCGACGAGGTCGCCTCATTCATGCAGGACGCTGGCGAACGCAGCTATTGCTGCCAGTACCGCGAATCGGACTATGATTTCGTGCGCCGCCTGCTGACGGAAGAAGGGCTGGCCTGGCGGTTTGATGGTCAGACCTTGCTCGTCTTTGCCGACAGCAGCCAGGCTTGCGCCACGCCCGAGGACGCCAGCAGCGCGCAAGGCGGCGGCTTGCGCTTCCATGGCGCGCGCGTCGGCGAGCCGGGCGACACGGTGCAGGCCTTGCGCGCGCGGCGCAGCCTGCAGGTGGGCTTGAGCAGCGTGCTCAGCTACGATTACAAGGCGAAGAAGGCGGTCGCCGCCAGCGTGCCGACCAACATGGCACTTGGCGGCAAGAATGCGCCGGTGCTGGAAAGCTACGATACGCCGGGCCAGTACTGGTACGCCAGCGCCGCCCAGGCGCAGCGCTACGCGCAGCTGCGGATGCAGGCCCACGAAGCGCGCGCCCAGCTGTGGCAAGCCCGTTCGACCGTGCGCACCCTGCGCGCCGGCACGCGTTTTACCCTGACGCAGGGACCATTGCCGCCAGCCGACGGTGCTGCGCCCGAGTATGTCGTGCTGCGCGTGGCCAGCATCGGCGTCAACAACCTGCCGCTGCCGGCGCTGGAAGGACTGGCGGAACTGTTCGGCCCGCTGCCGGAATTGCTGGAAGAAACCGTGGCGCAGTGGGGCGCAGGGTTTCCCGATGTCGCCGCCGCGATTGCCCAGGCGCAAGCCAGCGGTTATGCCAACTGCATCGAGATGATCGATGCTGGCACGCCATGGCGTCCGCTGCACGATGGCCAAGATGCGCGCCAGCATGCCACGCCGACGGCCCTGGGCAGCCAGAGCGCCATCGTCGTCGGCGCCGACGGCAATGACGTGGCCAGCGGCGCCGATGAGATTTACTGCGACAAGCTGGGCCGGGTGCGCATCCGCTTTCACTGGCAGCGGGAGACGGGCGCGACCTGCTGGGTGCGGGTGGCGCAGCGCGCGGCCGGCGGCGGCATGGGCAGCCAGTTTTTGCCGCGCATCGGCCAGGAAGTGCTGGTGCAATTCCTGGAAAACGATATCGACCGGCCCATCATCATTGGCGCGCTGTACAACGGCCAGGGCGAGGGCGGCAGCGTACCGACGCCGGGCGGCATGGCGCGCGATCAAAACGACGCCGGCGTGTTCCAGCCGGCGCACGACCACGCCATCGCGGGCCAGGGCAATGTGGCGGGCGGCAACAGTCCGCTGTGGCATGGCGCCGCGGGCAGCAGCGCGGCGCATCGGAATGCCAGCGCGCAATGGGGCATCCGCAGCAAGGAATTCGGCAAGGCGGGCGGCATGGCCGGCTACAACCAGCTACTGTTCGACGACACCGACCAGCAGGGACGCATCCAGCTGAAAAGCAGCCACGCGGCCAGCGAACTGAACCTGGGTCATCTGCTCCACGGCGCCGACAACTACCGGGGCAGCCTGCGCGGCGCCGGCGCCGAGCTGCGCACCGATGCGTATGGCGCGCTGCGCGCCAAGGCGGGCTTGCTGGTGAGCAGCTATGTGCTCCGGCACGAGGCCGCGCAACGCGATCCGGCCGGCGACAATGCCGGCGGCGTCGCGCTGATGAAACAGGCGGTGCTGCTGGGCGAAACGTTCAGCCAGGCTGCCGCCACGCACCAGACGGTGGCCTACGCCAGCCATGTCGGCGCCAGCGCGCCGAATGCCAGCGAACTCGACGACCAGGCGGCGCCCTTGAAAGCGTTGCTGGCCAGCGTTTCCGGCATGCATGAACAGTTGCCGCACACAAAGGACGCCATCATCGCGATTGCCGCCAGGGCCGGACTGGGCGTTGTCGCGGGGCAGGATATGCAACTGGCCAGCGGCGAAACCGTCACCATGATGAGCGGTCAGGATACCCAATTCACCGGTGGCGGCCAGTGGCGCGTGCACGCGGGCCAGGCCATCGGCGTGCTGGGCGGCGTGGTCAAGGCGGGCGAGAACGATATCGGCCTGCAGATGATTGCCGCGAGTCAATCTATCGACGTGCAGGCGCAGGCCGACGTGCTCAACGTGCAGGCGCGCGACGAGATCAACGTCATCAGCGCCAATGCGCATGTGGACTGGGCGGCGGCGAAAAGCCTCCGCCTGTCGACGGCGGGCGGCGCCAACATCACCATCGAGGGCGGGAACATCACCATCCAGTGTCCTGGCAAGATCACCATATTTGCGGGCAAGAAGAGTTTTATCGGGCCGACACGGCTCGCTTATCCATTGCCCAGATTTTCTCGCTCCATATGCAAACGATGCAGGCTTAACGCAGCCGAATCAGGTTCGCCTTTCTCTATGGTGAATGAATGATTGGCAAAAAACAACCGTTAGAGGAGCATGAATAGGTGAGTATTAATATGTTTCCCGCCGATTGGAAAGCGTCATTGCACACGCGCTTGCAGGCGTTTCGCTGCCAATTTCCCGACGCGCACCTTTATGCGCTGGTCGATGGTGTTTTTGACGAGTCGTGTTATCCATTGCTTCAGCGCGCGCAGCATCTGCGATATGAGGCGTTGTTTGCCAGTACGCCAAGTGCGAATGAAGAAACTTTGTCCATCTCGCCGCTGCTGGTTGAATTTAACGATGCAGGCCGTTTTACCTGGGAACGGCTGCTTGAGAAAACCAATGCTCATCCCGCGCTTAGTTTTATTGTCACGCCGGAGCCGTTGCAACAGCTGGCGGCCCGTTTGGCCGCTTGGTGCATCGTTGATGCCGCAGACTATACGGTGGCATTGTCGTTTGCCGATACCCGCATTTTGCCGCAGCTTTTCAAGACCTTGACGGCGCAGCAGTTGGGCCAGTTTTGCGGGCCGGCATACCATTGGCAATATGTCACCCGCAAAGGCGAGTGGGGTGATTTGACTTTGCCTGATGAGGCGCTTCCGGCCGCGGTTGGAATATCGTTAAGCGAGCAGCAATGCGCCCAACTGATGCGGGCGGCGGAAGGCGACGGTATCCTGTTCCAAGTGCGCGCGACCAGCCCTCGCTTGTTGGAGCCCCATACTGCAGAACAGGCCCATGCCCTGGTCGAATATTGGCTGGGTTGTGCCGATCATGCGCGGCTTGAAGCACTGCCAGACCGATTTGACGTATGCATATTTGGCCTCGAAAACCCAGGCCTGGAAGCGCGGCCGCAACTGGCATCCTGGCTAGCTGAATCTGCACGGGCGCAAACGCCAGCTGCGCTGTTTGAACTTTGGATGACGGAGCAATCCTCTGTCGATGTGCCGACCTTATTGGTGGAGACAAAGTCATGATTATCTTGTTCAGACGGTGGCTGCGGCGAGGTGTCTTGCTGGCCGCATGTTTACCCGGTGTGGCCATGGCCGCGAGCATTCAGGCGCTGAATTATTCTTCGCGCGAAGTCGATTACATCGCGGTTGAAAATCCGGGCAATACGAACAGCGGCGGCGGTGGCGATTCGATCCGTCCATACGGGCAGGGCGGATCGATATGCTGTTTCAGCGTGCCGGAAAAGTGGCATGCGGATTTGAAGGTGGTGGTGGTCTATCAGCTGTCCCCCGACCCGACCTTTCATCGCGCGACGGTCAGTGTTCCCCCGTATCCGGATGGGAAGGCGGGCGATATCTGGCTGATCGTCTATGTAGATGGCAGCGTGGGGGCCGTGGTGTCGCATTATGGACCGAGCCGACCGGAGTGGCCGGGGAAAATCAAGGGGTATCCGGTGCCGACGAAGGAGTATCGGGACGAGCGCCGTAGGCAGAAATTGAAGAGGGAAAAAGCGACATTACTTACGCTGGAAAGGACATTGTTGCGTGACGTCAATGTTATGTCAGTTGATGACATAAAGGAGACTCAAGAAATAATTGAATTCCAAAGAAAGCTCATCCAAAGTCTGGAAGGAAATCCATGACTGCCTTCTTGTCAAAAATTTATTCCATTGAAAAAATTGACCCGTCTGATCATGACCGTTTTTTTGACGGAATTGGTGAGATGAAAGAAATTGTTAAATCTGCCAAAGCTCGTGAATGCCCTGACCCAGGCTTTCCCCCCTCATGCGATGCGAATCTGTTTTTCGGTTTCTTCTTCGACGGCACCAACAATAATATGAAGCGGGATGTGCCGTTTCACTCGCACAGCAATGTGGCGCGTTTGTATAGTGCATTTCCCGGCGGTAAAGATACGCATGGCAGCGAGGCCTGGCCGGACCTGGAAACAAAATATCACAAAAGTTACTTTCGCACCTACGTCCCCGGGGTCGGTACACGCTTCGACGAGGTTGGCGATACGGGCGAGGGATTTAGCGTCCTCACCAGCGACCGGGCACGCGGCCTGGCCTTCGCCTACAAGGGCGAGAATCGCATCATCTGGGCATTGGTGGAAGCACTCAATAATGTACACAAATATTATACCGATACCCCCTTGGTGGATGATAAGACGTTTAAAAAGGACTTCAATACGCTCAGCTTGCCCAGCAAAGTGCAGCCTTCACCGGCGCTGGTGAGCGCTTTTACGCAAGCAGTGCAAAAGCTGCACAGCAATTTGCGGCCATTTGTGCCGGTTGGGGCGCCGGGGAAAGACGCAGAGAAAGGCACGGTGATCAATATTTTCGTGTCGATGTTCGGTTTTTCACGCGGCGCGGCCGAAGCGCGCGCGTTTGCCAACTGGTTTATCTGGTTATGCAAGCTCGATGCGCAACTGACCGCTAGCAAGGGAGCCAAACGCGAGCTGAGTCTTGGCACTATTGAGGTGACGTTTGACTTTATGGGCCTGTTCGATACCGTCGCTTCGATTGGCTTGGCGGCTTCAGCACCCCTCCTGAACGTGGTGGTGGACGGACATGGTGGCTGGGCCGACACCGAAGTGTCGCTCAAAATACCCACGGCACCGGGGCCAAGCAAGTGCCTGCATCTGGTCTCGGCGCATGAAGTGCGCCGGTCTTTTCCCTTGGACTCCGTTGCTCACCTGGGCAATATTCCCGCCAATTGCACGGAAATTGTTTTTCCTGGCGTTCACTCGGACATCGGAGGCGGCTATTTGCCGCAAGAACAAGGGCGCGGTACAGATCCAAGCGGAGGCGACTTGATGTCGCGCATTACGTTGGCCACGATGTACCGGGCGGCGCGCGTGGCCGGGGTGCCGCTGAAGCTGGAAGAGGCCAGTGAAAAGACGAAGCGGGCCTTTCGCATCGATCCGCGCACAATAGCCACCTTCAATGCGTATATCGGCTTTTGCCATGCGCAGCAAGGAGCTGAGCCATCATTGCGGCTCCATAGGGTCATGGAATTCCAGCACATGCTGTACATACAGTGGCGCAAGAAAGTGCTAGGCAAGATGGGAGATTTGCCGAATGTCAAGAATCTGGCAACAAGCTATAAAAGCGGGAAATTCGATTTTACTGATCTCACGATGGCGGACAAAGAGCTGGAGGAAGAGGTTGCTAGCTTTGAGAAGTGGCGCATCGACCAGCGCACGAGCAACAGTAGAGGGCAACCCCGTAATCCCGAATGGAAACCTATCGCCGAATTTTGGGACAAACCGGCGCTACCTGCCGAAGTAAGCAATTTTTTTGAACAGTTCGTACATGACTCGCGCGCGTGGTTCAAACCGCTGGGGAAAGACATTCCCGACTTGTGGTATGCGCTGGAATTGCTTTTGGCGCAGGAAGAGCGAGCCCGTGACTGGGAGAGCGGACAGGATGCCGACCCTGGTAAACCCAATCCCTATAATTTGAGCAAGGCTGAAAAAGAGCAATTGCTGCGATACAAAGCGGTCAAAGGCACCGAAAATGAAATGGATGCGATCGAGCCGGACAAGGGCGGACGCGAGAGCAAACTCATGGGCGGTGGCTACTTGCGTTTCCGGCGGATTTACATGGGATCGGATAGCTTCAAGCCGTCGGGCGCTCAGTATGCGGGTATGCAGCCTGTTTTGCACAAGGAACAGCGCGGTATCGCGATGGCCCAGCACAGATCTGCCGATGCGGTGGAGCAAGCGAAGACGGTGTAAGGCAAGCTAAGTCATGGAGCTACCCGTGCGCTGGGCCGATACGCGCATATTGCCGGCCCTGCTGGCAGCCTTGACTGAAACGCAGTCTGCGCATTTGCTGAGCCCCATCTACCGCTGGTGGTCGCTGCGGCGCGATGGTTCGTTGGTCAGTTGGCAGGGCACGGCAGAGGCCAAGCCCGCCTCTGCGGAATTTGATAAATTCCCCCTCGGCGACACCGCCTTTGCCGCCCTGGTGGATATCGCCGAAGCCGACGCCATCCTGGCCAATCTGCATGATGTGCAGCCGGACCTGTTTCATTCCGGCACCCCAGCCGAGTGCCACGCGCGCGTGGCGCGGCATTTACTAGTGGCAAGCGCCAGCGGCATCGAGGCGGCAGGCCAGCGTCAGCATTTCAGCGCCCTGGCCTTGATGCTGGCCGACGATTTTACCTTGCATCCTGCTATGGCTAGCCTGTTGCGGCGCACGCGCCAGGGGGCGAATTACCTGTCCGAGCTCGACACGCTGCCCAACGATTTCTGGCAGGCGCGCTCGGCTGCCTAGCCTTGTTTCTTCGACTGCTTACTTTGATAAAAGGAAAAATGATGAAATGGATTATGTATCTTGGCACGGCCTTGCTGCTGAGCGGCTGCGCCCTCAAGGCCAGGCAGGTTGATGAGGCCGGCCCAAGCCCTACCGCGACGGCGCAGGTGGGTATTGTCAACCATACGGGGAAGTATATTTATTCCGCATCGGTTGATGGGGCGGGAGGAGCCAATATGGCCAGGTGGGGAGCGGGGGGAGCCGAAGTTTGCTGCGCATCCATCCCGCGGGTATGGTATCCGGGAATGATGGTGCTGGTGCGATGGAATATGCCTGAAGGGCATACCGATGTTGTCAAAGAAAAAATGGTGGAAGTGGAAAAATACGATGAGCCGGGAGATATCTATATGCACTTTTTCCCCAACGACGAGGTGAGAGTGGTTGTGTCCAATGCAGGAGGAGGTAGCAAAACTCATCCGATACGTCACCATGGGAAACCAAAGGATCCCAATTCTTAGAGACACGGATGATGGGACGGTCTTGCGATGCAAAGGCTGCCGCGGGTACCGGTTCCCCATGTGAGATCAAGGAAGAGACATCCTGATCCAATGGAGATGTTCGGATAAGGAACGGCTCCGGCGTGGCTGGCGCCGATGGAGGATCAGCCGATGAAGGAATCGAATTGCATGTCGAATTCCTGCAGCGCCTTTTGTGCATTTTGCATCTTCTTGCGGAATTCCGGCCCGCGCTGCAGGGCCAGGCCCACTGCCAGCACGTCGATCACGACCAGGTAGGCCAGGCGGGCGGAAATCGGGGTGTAGGGGTCGGTGTTGAAGACCAGGTCGATCGGGATCAGCACGGTGGCCAGGTCGGCCAGCGGCGTGCCCGATGGGGCCAGCACGACGACGTCGGCGCCGCCGCGGCGCGCCAGTTTCACGGAGCGGACCAGGGCGGGGCTGTTGCCGCGCTGCGAGATGGCCACCAGGCAGTCGCCGCCGCGCAGCAGGGCCGCCGCGATGCTGTGGATGTTCGGGTCGCTGTAGGCCACCGTCGGCACGCCCGAGCGGAAGAATTTGTGTTGCGCGTCGGCCGCCACGATGCCCGACGTGCCCTGGCCATAGAATTCGATCTTGCTGGCGCGCGACAGGATGTCGAGCGCGCGCTGGATCGCTTCCGGGTTCAGGTTGTTGCGCAGGTCGAGCAGGGTGTTGATCGAGCGGCTGCAGATCTTATTTACCAGGTCGGCCGCCAGGTCGTCCTGCGCCGGCTGCTCGTTCGCGCCCGGCATGGCCAGGGCCAGGCCCTGCGCCAGTTTCAGCTTGAATTCATGCCAGCCGTCATAGCCCAGGGTGCGGCAAAAGCGCACCACGGTCGGTTCCGACACCTGCGCGCTTTTCGCCAGCGCCGTGATGTTCTGGCTGACCGTCTGGTTGGGCTGGTCAAGCACGGCCAGCGCGACCTTTTTCTCCGACTTGGAGAGCGAATCGAGCTGGGTGCGGATGGAATCGAGTAGCATTGATTGATCTTCTGGCAGTAATGCCGTAAGTTTGCGTCCTTTTCACCCCAAAAGCAAAGTTCCGGGGT